>JBIKZY010000033.1:0-20758 GCA_044354475.1 Phycisphaerales bacterium | reverse complement strand
TGGCCGCCCCATGTCTGACTCCCCCGCTGCCAATTCCCCCGCGCCCGAAGTTCCTGCCAAGACCATGGAGCAGATTGTTGCCCTGTGCCGGCGCCGCGGTTTTGTATTCCAGTCAAGTGAAATCTACGGCGGCATCAATGGTTTCTGGGATTACGGCCCGCTCGGCACGGAACTGAAGCGCAACCTGAAGAACGCATGGTGGCAAGACGTTGTGCAGCGCGAACTGATCGGACCGCACGGCGAGCCCATCGATGTCGTTGGCCTCGACTGCACCATCATCATGAACCCGAAGGTGTGGGAGGCGTCCGGCCACGTGGGCGGATTCAGTGACCCGATGGTGGATTGCCGGGAGACCAAGCAGCGCTATCGCGCGGATCACTTGGTGGTTCTTGGCGCCGTTGAAGCTGGAGCGCGCCTCTGGGCATTTGTTGAAGGCGATGACGCTGGTCGCGCCAAGGCGATCAAGGGAATCTGCAAGTATGAGAAGCGCGAAGCACTTGATGCCGCTCGACACATCGTGCGCCCGTACCCAACCGTGCCCGCTGACGAACGCGCGCGCATCGTTGGCCCAGATGCCACCGAAGTTGGAACGCTCACCGAGCCGCGGCAGTTCAACTTGATGTTCAAGACGCTTGTTGGTGCAGTTGAGGATCCAGGAAATTATTCCTATCTCCGCCCAGAAACTGCGCAAGGCATCTTTGTCAATTTCCAGAACGTCATGGACTCCACCCGGGTCAAGATTCCGTTCGGTATTGCGCAGATCGGCAAGGCATTCCGCAATGAAGTCACCCCGCGCAATTTCACGTTCCGCAGCCGGGAATTTGAACAAATGGAGATTGAGTTCTTCATTCACCCAAGCGAGGCTGCCACGTGGTACGCGTGGTGGCGCGACTGGCGCTTCAGCTGGTGGCAGTCGATTGGCCTCACCAGTGCCAACCTGCAACTGCGCGAGCATGACCGCGATGAACTGGCCCACTATGCCAAGGAAGGCGCCGGTACCAGTGACATTGAATACCGGTTCCCATTCACAGCTCCCGGCTATGGCGAGTTGGAAGGCGTTGCGCATCGATCTGATTTCGACTTGCGCGCGCACGCCACTGCGAGCGGCAAGAACGACAAGGCGAAGCACTTTGACCAAGCGCGCAACGAGCGCTACTTCCCGCACGTCATCGAGCCATCGGCAGGTGCTGACCGCGGAACGCTCGCCCTGCTGTGCGAGGCGTACACGCCGGATCCAAGCCGCCCAAGTGGCGTGTTCATGAAGTTCAATCCGCGTATGGCACCGGTGAAGGCGGGCATCTTCCCGCTGGTCAACAAGGACGGCATGCCAGAGATCGGCGAGAAACTCTTCCGCACGCTGCGCAAGAAGCACGTGGTGGAGTTCGACGAGAAGCAATCGATCGGCAAGCGCTACGCCCGCATGGACGAAGCAGGAACTCCGTTCTGCATCACTATCGACAGCGAGTCGTTGACGGCACAGACCGTCACCGTGCGCCATCGCGACACGCAGCAGCAGGAGAAACTTGCCATCGACGCTGTTCCAGCATGGCTCGACGCGCAAATCGGGACGGATTCCTGATTGTTGCGTCGCAAGGCTGAGTTTCTGGCAGTTGCTGGTATTGCCGCGCCGGTCGCGCTTCTTGCAGGCTGCTCATCAGTGGCACCCAGCGCGGAATTGACGCGCACGTCCACGCCAACGCACTGGACATTGGTGGCGCCGAAAGGCGTTCGCGAATTGCCAGAAGTGAAGGCGCTGATCGCTGCGCGTGCCACGCGATTCACTGTTGAGGTGATCGAGTTTGACCCGGCTGAAGGGACGGCAGAGACGCGGTTGGCAGCAGTGCGCGCCCGGCTGGCGAAAGCGTCAGGGAGCGTCACGCCGTCCGCCGGCGCAGCAGCCGACGGTGGTGATCGGACACCTGGGGGTCCAACCACCGACCAAGTGCTGGTGATTGGCTCGCCGGAAGCCATTTCCATGGGTCCATGGAACTTTGCAGGCGTCAAGCAACCAATCTCTACTGATTGGCTACTGACTACGAACCTTGAAGTTGGCAAGGCAGTCGAGCCAGTGACCGGTTGGCAAGCGGCACTCAGTGAACCGGCGCTCCGCACGGTTGGACGCTTGCCATTTGATGACACAAAGATGGTGTCGCTGGCCGCGCAAGCCACACTGGAACACGATCGCAACAGCCAAGCAGCCACCGGCACCGCCGTTCTCGGCGCAAGCGGAACTGCGTATGCGTGGCCGATGGCCTCCGCACGAAGACAATTGCAAGACTCCGGATGGAGCGCATCGCTCTACGGCGAAGGCGGAAGTTGCGATAGTTCGCCGCGCGACTTCATGCCCGCGTGGCAAGGAGCCGCGGGGAAGCCCGTTGCCTCTCTCGTGGTAGCCGCCGGCCCGACCTATGCAGCGCTCAACGATGGTGGCCCAGCGCGCGGCATTCGGTGGCTCGTTCGACCAGCAACGGCGAGCGGCGCGCCTGCGCCGATTGCTACTTCGGCGACAGTTGCTGCCACGGCGCCGGCTGCAACCGACGCACGACCGACGCCAGCGTCGCCTCCTGCATCGATTCTGGTTGCTTTCACGCCAAACTTTGCGCGACCCAGTAGCCCCGACATCGCGGATCTCATGGCTTGGAAGCAAGCCGCGGCGATTGCCGGATTCACCGCGGACATCAGTGCTTCGCCGGTTACGCCCGCGCTCGAGTCGATGGTGAACATCCCGCGGCAACTCGCGCGAGGCACGCCCATTGGAATCGTCATTGAGAGCGAGCGACGCACGTACTGGGCACGCGCTTCGGGCGACGTGGTGTCATGGATGCCAACCGCTAAAGAAGACCGCGCATTGCTCGCGCTCTCCGCCGTCCTCTACGGAGATCCCGCACTGCAGGCCTGCAAGACCCCCGCTGCCGCACTGAACCTCACCAACGCGGCGCCACTTGCGGTGGTGGTGACGGACAGTGCGTTCGGCGAGACGATTACTGATCAGCCCGCACCTGCGTCCGGCATGTCCGGCCGTGCCATGGCGCTGACTATTGCGCTGTTTGCCATTGTGGTGGCACTGGCTGCCGCGTGGACTTCACGGCGCAAGGATTCGTAAGCGCCCGAACACTTACCCAAGGTCGATGGGTTTGCCTTCGCGCTTGCCGTCGTACCAGAAGGCGAGCTTTGCACGGGACTGCAGCGGCTTGTGGCGACCAAGTGAAAACCAAATGGTGAGCGCCAGGAGCGTCAGCATCATGCGCGGCCCCGCTCCAGCTCGTTGCTTGCGCGCGCTGCTAACGACCTCTTCCGAAAGAAATGCAAATCGACCGCGCTCCTTGAGCGCTTTACTCATCCAATATTCCTCGCCCGCGAACCACTGCTCATCAAATCCATTGAGCGCAATGAACGCATCACGGCGCATGAAAATGAAGCATCCAGCGGCAAGCTCTTGCGCGTACCAAAGCACCTTAAATGCCGCAAAGAATGCCTCAGAAATCGGACCGCCGCGACCATCAAACGCCACCCGCGAGCCACCACCCACTGCACCGCGGTCAAGTTCACGAAGCGCATGACGCAGCACTGTTTCTGGAAGCCACGTATCTGCGTCAACAAAGATCAGGTACGGCGCAGTGGTTGCGTGTCCGCCCGCATTGCGCACCGCCGCAATCTGCCGCTTCTCGACACGGACCACGCGTGCACCCGCTGCAGTTGCTAACGCGGCAGTGCGATCGCTACTGGCATCATCCACCACCAGTAACTCATAGGGTCGTCCAAGATTCTCTGCAATCGTGCGCAGTTGACCGACCGTCTGCGCAATGATCGCTTCCTCGTTCCATGCCGGAACAATGATCGCGTAGTGGGGGGCTGGAGTATGCGTCATGGCGTGGGGGCTTGCTGGTCAGACGCGCGCAGGCGCAGTCATTCCAGCGGGAATGGTAACAGCGTCACCACTCTCAACCATGGAGGCTATTGGGTAAGCACATGAATCAATCATCGCGGCGCCCGCTGGTCGAAGATTTCCGCTCCGACCAAGTCCGCCAAATGGCAGCTTCCCGCTCGCGCCCGCGGTGCCGCAATTGATGTTGATGCATCCTGCGCGTAGCCGATCCATGGCGGCACGAATGACCGCGGGTTGCTGCGTGAAGACGCTGGCTGCAAGGCCGAATTCCGTTGCATTTGCCTGTGAAATGCCGTCATCCAAACCATCAGCGATGGAAATTCTGACTACTGGACCAAACACCTCGCGGTCCGTTGCCAATTCAAAGCGAGGCGCAAGCAATACGCCGGGCGTTGCAAACCAGCCTTCGTTGGAGACCCCGTGCTGCGATGGGTCCGCTGCAATTCCCGTTCCGAACGCGCGCGCTGCCAGCAATACTTGCTCACCGCGCGCCCTGCACTCCTCTTGAAACGCAACGGTTGCATCGCGCGCCTCGCGACTCACCAGTGGGCCCATGAACGGCGCAGGATCTGCGTCGCCAGGCGCCACCGTGATGGTGCGCGCGCACTCAAGAAATGCAGCAATAAATCGATCAGCCACTGCATGATGGACAATGATTCGCCGTGTGCACGTGCAGCGTTGTCCGGTACTGATGAATGCACAGCGCACACACTCTATGACTGCTTGCCGAAGGTCCGCATCATCCATGACGATGGCTGCATTACTGCCACCCATCTCTAGCGCCACCATACGACCGGGGCGGTCGAGGTTGGCCTCCATGATGCGCCGACCCACTGGCCAACTTCCAGTAAAGAGCACTCCGTCGACATCCGCATGAGCCACCAGCGCGGCAGCGACATCGCCGCGTCCCTGCACCGTGTTGAATACGCCAGCAGGCATGCCCGCTTCGTTCATCAACTCAGTGAGTAACGCGCCGACCGCTGGGGTCTTCTCGCTTGGCTTAAAAATCACGGTATTTCCTGCATACAGCGCCGGAACCCAATGCCCATTCGGTAAATGCGCTGGGAAGTTGAACGGCCCAATGACCGCCATCACGCCGTACGGCCGGTACGAACAATTGTTGGATCGCGTGGCAGATGCCGGAATCTGATAGCCAGTGATGCGCGCACGCACGCGATCTTCCAGAGTCACATTGACTTTATCCGCCAGCAGCGCCGCTTCTTGCCGCGCCTCGGCCATCGTCTTCCCAGTTTCACGAGTCAGTAGCGTGGCAATGCGCTCCGCGTGACGAACCGTGACTGCTGCCCAGGCGCGCAAGACCTCGGCGCGCTCATCAGGCGTTCGTGCGCTCCATACCGGAAATGCCAAACGCGCCGCTTGCACGGCGGCGGCAACTGCGCCCACTTCAATACGAAACCGACCGACCTCAACGGATGGCCGCGCTGGATCAACAGAAACAATTTCATTCGCCGCGGTCATGCGCCTTGCTCGAGCGCGGTCACCCCAATGACATCGCCAACAGCCGCACCGATAGCGTCGGCCGTTACCTTCGCTAGCCGAATGTGCTTGCCATCAAGTGCATAGGCGCCGCGTGTTGCTCGGAATCCCAGACCACGATTGGCAGCACAACTCACAAATCCAACGCGATCGAGCCGCTCATCACCAGCAACCAGCGTCGCTTGCGAAGTTGCCGAAACCAATGGAATGCTGTCGACCCCTGCCTCCAAATACGGGCCGCCGTCAAATGGATCGCACCGGTCGTGATAAGCAAAGCCTTGTTTTTCAAGCATGGATCGAGCCGGACGAGTTTCCTCGCCGACCTTACCGATCAAATTGCGCGCTTCTGGCGGCAAGGTGCTCGCGTAAATCTCTTCCTTGGGAAGAAGACTGGTCATGAATTCTTTGCTGTGCTGACAGAATGCATCAGCCTCGGTGTAACTCAGGTTGATGAATCGTCGCCCAAAGAATTCCCAGAACAACGTCTGACTGTCAGGTGTGAGCGGCCCCATCAGTTCCGCAAGAATGCGGTCTTGGAACATCGCTCGGTGGAGTCCCAGAAAGTGGAAGCGCACCAACGATAGCAGTGATCCCAATTTTTCACGGTGACCGCGGTACCCGGGCGCAAGAATCAACCCACCAAGTTCGCTTGGTCCAGTTTCGTCAGTCATGACTTGGATAGTCATATGCACTGCGCCCGTGTTCAAGTCACGGCTGAAGTGCTCACGACGTCGCACCTGCAAGAAAATCTGCGGCCAACCTTCCCAGCCGATTCGACAAATCAATGAACTGGTACCAATGACCCCACCAGTCTCGCTGTCCTCAAGGACAAACATGAATTGCCGCTGCCGGTCGTCGGATACATCCCCAGCAAAGCTGCGCCGACTCCGGCTGACCTTGGAGGTGATGATGTCTTTGTCGGCAGGCAGATTGATGAAATGCACCATGCGCGCCAATTTCAGGAGCGTGGGCACGTCATCGGGCATGGCTTGGCGAATCACAAACATCGGAACTCCACTATCGGCACAATTGAGGCCCTTCCGGAGCCTGTTTTGATGTCCGAGAATGTCACGCCGTGCGCGCCATAGAGCGCTCGATCACCTCAAATACCGGCCCCCACTGCTCCGGGGTCATTACGCCCACGGGCGGCAGCATCCGCACGTGGTACGGCCCGTGCCCGCAGTAGAAGGCCATCACACCGTCCTCAAACATCGCCTGCAGCAGCTTCATGATTCGGTCCTTGTCACCACCGAACGGCGTCAAGCGGCACATCCCACCCGTGCCACCCATGTACTCGGTACTGGTGCGCCCAAATGCATCCGCCATAGGAGTGAACCACTCCGGATGTTGCGCCACGAGTTTGGCAGCATGGGTGCGGAACGCCGCGTGCAACTTCGCGTTGCGACCGTCCGTTCCGTAGTAGCCACCATCGCGCATGAGCCGCAACGCTTCCATACCAACTTGCAATGCCGATGTGCTGGCGGTGAAGGTTCCGCTCAACAGTCCCGGCTTCGGGTTCATCTCCGGCGCAAAGAGGCACGCGCACGCCTGACTCATCTTGCCGATGGTCACCACGTCAATGTATTCGCCAAGTCCAAGTTGCTCAAAGCAGAACATGCTTTCAGTGCGACCAAAGCTCTGCACTTCGTCATCCCACACTGGGATACCTGCAGCCTTGCATGTCTCCATCAATGCCAACAAGAACCCGCGCGGCGCAACATTAAATCCGCCCTCGCCCTGCACCAATTCCATCACGAAGCATGCATGCTGCCCCGGATAACGGTTGATGTATTGCTTCAAGTGCCACACTGCCATATCCGTACAACGCGGACCCATGAGTGGGTCATAGAACGGCATGTAATCCACCAGCGTGGAAAGCGGCAGACCCTGCCGATACGCCGCGGTGTCACCAATTTGACTCATGGTGATTGATCGACCCATGAAGCAATCTTGGAACGCAAGAATGCGCGGTGCACCGCCGGTCTTCTGCATGCACACCTTGAGCGCGGCTTCATTCACCATGCAACCGGAATTACTGACAAAGCAGTGCTCCATGCGACTGTTGCGCTTCGCTTCTGCAACAAGGAACTCAGCAAAGGCGACACTGTCCTGGTTGCTGGTGAGATTGCCTTGCATGCACAGGTCAGAAAGCCCGGCCCGTAATGCAGCAGCGGTCATGCGCGGATCGCTGTGGCCAAACATGTGTACGCCAATGCCGTTCAACATGTCCCACTTCACACTGCCATCAAGTAGCTCTACCAGCGGTCCGTTACCAAGCCCGGTTCCCAGATACGGCATGATGGGTCCACGACCGCGCACTGCGGCAGTCCGCTTCATTGCAGCAGCAAAGGAATCCTTGAGCGCTGGATCAGCGGCACGCGCACCAGTCAGTGCCTGTTGCGCGCGTTGCACACGCGCGACAATCGCCTGAATGTGCTGAGTCACCTCCGAATCAACGGCGAGTGGGCTTGAAAGTGGAGCGATCGCGTCAGTCATGCGCGCATCGTAGATGCGACCGAGGCCGCTGTGCGCAGTAAAGACAGCGCCACTAATTGCGCGCGGTCAACCATCCCGTCCAGATCCACCCATTCATCCTCGCGGTGCAGATTGCCGCCACGCACTCCCAGCGTGTCCAGCGTTGGTAACCCAGCCGCCTGCAAATTGTTGCCATCGCAGACTCCACCGGTTCGACCAAACGGCAGCGGTCTTCCGAGGTCTTCGCTCGCACCGCGAACCAACTCCGCCAGACGTTCCACTTCTGGCGTCAACGGCTTCGCTGGTCGGCCCGCAATCCGTCGCACCCGAACACGCGGAACCTCACCGTCGGCCCCGCACGCCAGCGCGTCCAACCCACTGGCGAGGTACGCCTCCTCAGCACCCGATGTGAAGCGCATGTTCCCCCAAGCCGAAGCATGATCCGGCACAATGTTTGTCACCGCCCCACCCTGCAACGGCCCAATGTTCACAATGCGCCCCGCGGCCGGATCAGCCAATGCCTCCGCCCGACCCACGCTTTCGCAGAGCGCACGCACGGCGCTGCAGCCCTTCGCGTAATCGCGGCCGACATGCACAGCCCGTCCAAATGCATCAATGCGGAACTGCGCAGCACCCATGCGCTCAACGATCAACGAATCGCCCTCGCCCGCTGGCTCAAACACAAACCCGGCCGCGTGTCCCGGAGCCAACGATCGCAGTGCTGCTGCCGATCCGTAACTTCCAGTCTCTTCATCGGGAACAAGTACGAACGTCCATGCCAGCGGATGTCCAGCATCACGAATCGCTTCAAGCGCTGCAAGCGCAATCACCAGCCCGCCCTTCATGTCCGCGGCGCCCGGACCCGTGGCTCGTCCACCGCCAATGGAGCGCAATTCACGGAACGACCCATGCGGGTCATGCACGGTGTCAAAGTGACCGCTCAGTAACAGGCGCGGTCCAGCACCCGCGTGTTCTGCTGCAAGAATGTCAACCCCGTCGGCTGCATGAGTACTTTCCCACGGCGGATCGATCCAATCGGGACGACGTTCACAGGTGATGTCGCGAGTCACTGCGCCCAACTGCCGCAATCGATGCGCAAGCGCGGCACGCTGGCCATGCAAGCCGGTGGCGTGCCCGCGCCCAGTCGGAATCGCCACCCACGCCGTCAATTCATCCACCATGCGTTGCTGCCACGCTGCAATGCGGCTGCACACATCACGCTCCAAGTCGTTCATACTCATCGTTCGCGCTCCTGTGGTTGCGCCGCAAGATCAAGCGTTCCTTCGAACACTTCAACCGCCGGTCCGGTCATCTGAACGCTTGACTCGCCGCCTTCCCACTCCAGTAACAGGTCCCCGCCGGGCAAATGCGCTCGCACTGGCGAACATGTTCTGCCGGTCATGACGCCGGCAACACACACCGCGCTTGCACCGGTACCGCACGCTTGCGTGGCGCCGCTGCCGCGCTCCCACGTTCGCATGCGCACTTCGGCTGTACCGGTGGCGTTCAACACCTGCACAAAGTGCACATTGATTCGCTCTGGAAACCATGCGTGCCGTTCCATGAACGGGCCCACTTGTTCAAGGGGCACGCGCGCAACATCCGCGCACCACAGCACCGCGTGCGGATTTCCCATGGACACCAAGGTCATGCGCGGATCAAGCCCGCACGCTTCTTGCCATCCAACCGAGGCACCCGCGAGCGTCCAGAATTCATCCGGGAGCGCAAAGTCAACCACTGCCGCCGACAGCGAAACACCAGGAATGGAAGCCGGAATTCGCGCGGCTGCCAAGATGGGTGCGCCCATTGAAACCATCGCTTCGTGCACGGTGCCATCATGCCCACCGCGAATCCAATGCACATCAAGCACCCCGCGCCGTGTCTCCACCCGCAACGGTTGTCGATCACACAGACCACGGTCCACTGCAAATTTCGCCACGCAACGAATGCCGTTGCCACACATCATCCCTTCGCTTCCGTCCGCGTTGTACATACGCATGCGCACATCAGCAGCAACGCCGGGAGTCACCGGATCAACCATGATGAGCCCATCGCTACCGATACCAACATGCCGGTCGCTCACCCAACGAGCAAGCGCGGGCGGATCGCCGACGGGATGTTGCGCGCCATCGACGTAGACGTAATCGTTACCAAGTCCGTGCATCTTGGCAAAGCTGATGGCCTGGCCACTGGGAAGTTCACGCCTTGATTTCATGAGTGACCGCCCATCATGGCCGATGCACCGTGCCCAAATCAATCACCAACGGACCATGTCGGTAGTAGTCCACGTTCATGGTGTCTCGACGAATGAACGTGAATACCAAGCAATTGGCGCGTGTGGAATTGGCATAACCAAAGTCCCCCATGTGCGGACCGGCATACGTTCCATTCTCAAATTCCTGCGCATGCATATGGAAATGAAACAGCGATGTGTATCCCTGGTCGAAGAGTTCCTGTGGTGCCTCAAAGCGGATGTCACTACCAGTGACGCGCGGGCGTACCTCAACCACTTCCCATTGCCCAGCATCGTTGATCCGCACCACCCCGCCGTACTCAGTGCGACGATCTTGGTGATCGCGGTCGCCAATATCAAAGATGCGCGCGGACACCTTTGGATCGTCCAGCATGCTGAGTGCAAGGTTTGAGGCAACCAAGTCAGTCCAATTCACCTCCGCACGCTGTGTTCCAAGTCGCTCGCTCCGCTTGCTACCGGTATCCCAACCTGTAAAGTCAGCGCTGTGCTTGCCGGAGTCGCGCAGTGTCAGACGCACCATCAAGTCATCAAACAACTGTTCTTTGGTCTTCTTGAGAAGGTCCGGCGCATAGCGTTGCGCCGCCATCGCCACTGGAATACCGCGCAACTCAAAGTTCACTTTCTGCTCGGAGGGCACTTCACGCAGCGCTTCGCCGGCCATCTTCCAATACGCCGGGGATGCAGACTGCCGTAACTTTCCAAGCCAAATCAGCTCTTCGCGCGTCTCCGGAAGAATTCCCAAGTCGTCAACAAGTTGCTTGATGTCCTTCAACATGACATCGTCGGGACGTACCGCAGTTGAACTCACCAACTCCTTGAGCCGGTCACGCTCGCCGATCCGCATCAGCAGTTCCCACGTGCGCGCGCGCAACGCAGCCTGCCGCACCGGGCTCGCTTCCATCATCACTGCAAACAGTGCGTCGCCCACCTTGTCGGTTCCGTACAGCGCGGCCATCGCCTCATACTCCGGACGCTTGCGATCATCGTTGCCCCATGCCGGCACTCCGCCCGCCCACGAGTTCACCAACACCGTGGTGTAGTCCTTCATGCCGCGAGCGGCGATCTGTTCCATGATCCATCGTCGATACTCAAACGACTCCATGCGAACGATGTTTGTCTCGAGCACCTCGCGCAGACCCTTGCGATCTTCCTTCACCATCAGGTCGAACGCCGCCTCGCGATTGGCAAGGTTGAAGCCCTGCGCAAAGGTGGTGCGCCGGAGCGCGCGCTTCGCCTCGTCCGAAAGCGGCACCTGCTCCCTGAGCATCTCGATGGCGCCCAGTTGCTCCTCCGGGCTCGGCGAAGTGTTCAGCGCCACGATCGGGTCAACCGGCCGGCGGCTGTTGCAGCCTCCTGCGAGTAAAGCAGCCGCAGCCGAAACGGCAGCAACACATGTGGCAATCAGCGCGAGGCGCAATCCGTGCGTTCCATGCATGACGGGCAGTGTAAGAGCAGTCCCTGCCGCTACGATTCGCGCGTGCCCCGCGCCACCCCCATTGACCCCCGAACCCTGCTCGACGTGCGCTTGCGCGTTGCCGCAGTCATTGAGGAACTCCGCCCGGGCATCCAGGCCGACGACGGCGATGTGGAATTGGTGGACGTCACCGCAGACGGCCAAGTTCAAGTGCGTTTCAAGGGCGCATGCGTGCGATGCCCGTCCAGCGGCATGACGCTGCACGGTGGAATTGAAAAGAATCTTCGATCGATTGTCCCGGAAGTCGAGTCGGTGATCGCAGTCACCTGAATTGCGCCGATGGGTGCTGCGGCTTAGCCAGACTCGCCAGGGCGGATCTGACCAGCAATGCCCGGACCGGATTCTTCATCGCGCAGAATTTGGTCGGCCACTTCGCGGCGGTGAACAGCAATCTCGCGGGGGAACTCGAAAGCAATTCGAACCCGGTCACCCTTGATCACGGAAATACGAACGATGCCCAGGGGAGCTGCTGGGTCTCCGATCACTACTTCTTCTCCCTCTCGTCGGGTGATCACAAGCATGGTGGATGCCTCCTGCATGCGCCTCGCCGACCAAGGCGAGCAACTTGCCTACCACACGGTCTCGCGACCGTTCCTTGTGGCGTTCGTGGCAACTAGCGGCATCGTGCCGCGCGCAATACAAGCGTAGTTCAGTCAATCGGATCCACCTAGCACCGTTAGTGAAATTTGGATGGATATAGAAAGCGGTCGATGGGGATCTGCCTCGCCCCCTGGAGTGCATGCGAAATAACATCTGCCCCTGCTGGTCAGGAAAGCGGTTTCACCGTTGAACGCTTGAAATAAAATGCCCCCGCGCCGGCACGGGCCGACGCGGGGGCAACGACGGAAACTCGGGCCACCTGGGCCCTCACCCCACCAGCGGGCGTGCTCCGAACAGCCAACCATGGCTGCGCGAAGCTTCCAAACTGCCGAACCGTCCTTGGTTCGGCCATCAATCCAGACGCGTCTTGAAGACCTTGATCCGGTGCGTTGCCATCCTTGGCATCGCGGAGCAAGGCGCCGAAGCGCGCGTCTTTGGCACGCTGGTCGCCGATCCTTGGCTACCTGCGTCCAATGCGTTCGTGCGCGTTCCTCCCACGCACCAACACGTTTGTTCACTTGTCGGCTGGTTCCGCCAGCCGCGGGGTCACACTGTCGGGCGCTGCGATGCGGCGAATGTCTGCCGCGCGCGCCTCCAAATATCCGCCGCTTCCGGTTGCAAGCGCTCTTGTTCGCGCTTCCAGGCCGCGGGCTCAGTGAGTTCCAAGTGGTCTCGAACGCCGAGAATCATGATGGAGCCAGCAAGCCCAAACTTCTGCAACAACCGATCGGGTATCCGAATCCGTCCCGCGCTGTCGAGCGGCACACGAGCCGCTTGCGAGAACACGAGCCGTTCAAAGTCCTGCATGGACGGGTCGCCGATCAGCGAACCTCCAAGCGAGTGCGAGAGCTGGGCGAACGTCTTTTCTGGCCAAAGCCAGAGCTGACCGTTCGCGCCAGGCGCCACGATGAAGGCCTCTCCATGCTGCTTGGTGTCGAGCACCTCTCGCAACTCTGACGGGATCGCCAGTCGTTGCTTTTGGTCCAGCGTGTGCTCATATTCGCCAAGAAACAGCATGAGAAAGGCGACCTCAGGCGCCGCGGGACACTTTAACCCACAACGCCCCACTTCGCAACACCTTTACCCATAAATTTCTTCAATAAATTTGAAGAGTCCGCGAACAATCTGTCCGTAGTGGGCGTAACGCCATATGAAACAAGTGTTTGTGGACATTTGTTAGATCTGCGTCAGAATCTCCAACGCGAGCATTGCCCAACAGACTGTCACCCCGACAGTCACCGGTCAACGCACGCCAAGAAAGGCTCGTGAGGAAGTGAACCCGCGAAACCGCAACGCACTCGACTGGGCGCCCGCTAACCGATCGGATGTCGCCCCTGTATTGGATCGCATCCCGAACGGGTCATTCATTTTGACCTCCGGCCACGCCGATGTGCGCGCGGGCGTTTCCGTCAAGTGGGCGCAGCAATGCTCATCCACTCCGCCCATGGTGATGGTGGCAGTGCCGAAGGGTCATGTGCTGAGTCCACTGATTCGAGACAGTCGGAGCTTTGCGATCTGTCAACTTGATCCCACGGATCGAACCACATCACGTGCGTTCGATCTACACACTCCGGGCATTGATCCGTTCATTGGATCAACGGTTGATCGCACACCGAGTGGATGTCCGGTGCCAGCGCGCGCTCTCAGTTTCCTTGACTGTGAACTAGCGCGCCATGTTGATCTTGATGGTGACTATGAGTTGTATGTTGGCATCGTCCACCATGCGACAACTATTCTTGATCCGCACGATCAGGCGCGATGCCTGTGCGATTCCGAAACGGTGCAACGTGTGGCAGCGGCAGCAAAGAAGGCTCCGCCGCTGCGCCGCATTCACACTCCAACTGCAGCGCTCCGGGAAACCCCGAAGCGCGCGCGTACCCGCTCGTAAGAACGTCTTGCACCGGTTGTTCTGCATATCTAACGGATGACCGCCACACGCCCATGCGTTGCGCTGCGGTGAATCACCCTGAATTCCTCCGGGCGCCCCGCCGCTCCGCGCTCCTTTCTAGACTGTCATGATGACGTCTCTGCTCCGCACCGCCACCGGCAATTTCTTGAATCCATCGAACCGTTTCGGCGTTGACTACCGCGCCGAAGCTGCGTCGTTTCCACCGCCGCCAGTGCCGATCATTGACATTCATTCGCACATTCACGGCACTGGTGCGTCCACGCTGCTGCGCGAGGCGATGGATCTGTATGGGATCGAATCGATCCACTCCATGACACGGCTGGAGGAGATTCCAGCAATCCGCGCCGTGCTTGGCGAGCGCGTGCAGTTCATCGCCGTCCCTGATTTCACCAACCCGGATCGCCTTGCCGCGCATGGCACCGACTTCCTGGCGCGCATCCGTGAGTTCCATCGCGAAGGTGCAACCATCTGCAAATTCTGGGCAGCACCGCGCGGTATTGATTTCGGCATCGAGGCTGGAGATCCGCACCTCTTGGCGCTTGATGCGCCGCACCGCCGCCGCGCTATGGATGAAGCCGCATCGCACGGCATGGCCTTCATGGCGCATGTGGCAGACCCGGACACCTGGTTCGCAACCAAGTACGCCGATCAATCACGGTACGGCACCAAGCGCGATCATTACGAGCCGCTGGAACGATTGCTTGACGAGTACCACGTTCCGTGGATCATTGCGCACATGGGTGGCTCGCCAGAGAATCTTGATTTCTTGGACACCATGCTGGCTGCGCATCCAAATCTCAACATTGATTCGAGCGCCACCAAATGGATCGTGCGCGAGATCAGTCAGCATTCCGCCGAGCGCGTGCGCACCTTCATGCAGCGTTGGCGCGGCCGCATTCTCTTTGGAAGCGACATCGTTACCAACGAAGAGCACCTGCAAACAGGTAAAAAAAGCACAGAAATGGCTGCAAAGGCCAGTGACAGAGAAAGTGCTTTCGATCTCTATGCCAGCCGCTATTGGGCATTGCGCGCGCTGTGGGAAACCGATTGGTCCTTGGAAAGTCCAATCAGCGATCCCGACTTGGCCATGGTCAACCCCGCTCGTCACGCACATGATGCCCCGCGTTTGGAAGGCAAGTGCCTTCCCACCGAAACGCTCTGCGCGTTCTATCGAGACGCCGCGCTCAGTATTGTGTGAAGTGCAACGGCGGCGACGTTGGGGCGACGCGGATCAAAAATCCGCTCCGCTGGCACCACGTCCGTCATCAACGCTGCCGGCGTATTACTGGCAACAACCACCGGAACACCTGCGCGTGCCGCCAGGCGTACGCCCCACGAATCGCCATCGGGAATCATCGCAGTGATGCCGCGCGCAAACGCAAGAGCGAACGCCGAGATTCCCGAATCCCGCCCGGTTGCACCCGGACCACCGCGACCGATGCGCAAGTCAATAGCAATCGCTACGTCTGCAGCGCTTGCCAACAATTCAGGATCATCAACGCGCGCGTCAAACGCCAGACGCCACGCGCCACCAGCAGCTGATGCAAGGCGTTCCGCCCGTGCTGCGCCCGGAGAACCTGGATGCACGACGAGCACCACCGGATGACCGAGCATCGAAGTGCGCCCGGCAATATCAAGTGCCATGCGGGCATCACATGATGCGGCAGGGCTGGCCAGCAGAAGGCACACGCGTTCACTGGCATCAACGCCCCACGCCGCGCGCAACTCATCACGCGGAAGTGAATCGATCGGATCAGGAAGTGCGTCATCCAGCACCGCAGCGCGCGTTCCAAAAGCGGGCGAAACGCCGAGTAATCGCGCCGTCTCGTGGGCTCGCTGGCCAAAGGTCAACAGCGATCCATCGCTTGGAAGGCGACCAAAGGCGCGCCGCAGCACAGACCCGGACAGCACCATCGCTCCCAGCGGCGGCAAACAACTACTACCGACATTCACACCGAACGATGCCGCGCGCCGAGCCTCCGCAGCGGTCCCGATGATGCCCGCCGGTCGCCCAGCAAGCCGAGCGGCGATCGCACGCAGCCGAGGGGGCGCGCACGCATTGACGTCGATCAGCGCCGCCATGCGTGGACGAACGGCAGCTGCGCCGGCACTGCCAGAAATTGCTGTGCGCTGCGGAATCATCAGCCTTCCATCTTGGAAACGCCCTTGCCAAAGTTCTTTGGCTCGTGGTCGTAGAAGAGCTTGGTGACGTCGTCAGCAAGCTTCTTCTCAAGACCGTCTTCGGCACTGCGCCGGGCTGCCGATGTGCGATACGCGTCGTTGGCCAACGTGTCCACTTGTGCCGTCACTGGATATCCCTTCGGATCTGCACCCAGTGGCGGGAACAGTCGTTCCTTGGCCTTGACGTCTACTACTTTTACACGCACTTGAGCAGTTGGCTTGGGCGTGGCGCCGTCCGGTGAAAGCGTAAACGACTCCATTTCCACATAGAGAACGATGTCTGCGTTCACAGCATTGCCGAGGTCTTCAATGGAAATCCGCTTGGTGCTTGTCTCCATACGACGTACGTATGAAATCAATTCGCGTCCGCTCACCACATCAGTGACCAGGCCCTGCTGCTTGATGACTGTTCCGATGTCATCTGCAAGCAGCGCGCGCAACTGCAAGCGGCTCACCACACTCTTGCGATCATCAACAAACACCACCAGCTTCTTATCCTTTGGCAACGTGTATTCAGCTGGCTTCTTGGGCGGACCCTGCGCAATCCACATTGCTGGAACCGCGTAGTTGCAGCCCGCGATCACCAAGATCACCGCCGCGAAGAATGCCAGTACCAGGGCTCGAAGTGCTCCGTGCATCAGGTCAACCCTTCAGTCGCTTGTTGGGGTACTTGTCTTCAATGTGGTCATAGAACAACTTGTTGATCGTCTGCGTGAACTTGGCAACCAAGCCAAGTTGAATCTTTTCTTCTGAAGCACTTTCGCGGCTGAGATCCTTCACATCAGGGAACTTGACGGCAATGCTGTACTCCTCAGCAAAGGCATCCGGGTCCAGCGAATCGCGCTCAATGATGCCGACGTTCGCTCCCGCCATTCCTTCCCAAATCCAGCGGTTTCCAGGCGGATTGAGGCGGAATTCAAAGACGTCAATAAAGATCACCCGGTCGACGCCCAGTTCCTCGGCAATGGTCCCGAGTGGAAGCGTGGTCCAACTCGGCGTGCGGTAGCACCACGCCAACGACTCGCGCCAATCAAGCACTTGCACGCCACTGACATGCTCCTTTACACCAGCGGCAATGTTGCCGGCGACGTTTGGAACAACAGTGGGATATTCATAGAGCACGCTTCGTTCAGCATTGACAACCACTGCAACGGTCTTATTTTCAAGGCCGCGGTACTTGGCAAGCACCTCCACCTTCTTTTCAACCTCAATGGCCTCGCCGACCTTGGAGACCAGGCCCATGGCGCCGCACGAGGCGAGCACGAAAGGCATGACCAAGAGTGCAAGGATGGCAACAATGCGAGTCTTCATGGGGTTCCGATCGAAGCGGGGAGAAAGCCGCGAACAACCGCGATCTTCCAGCCCCAAGAGAGGAGCGCAAAAATTCCGAGGCCAAGCAGAAACCGCGGCGTCAGGCGATCGCCAAGAACATGTCCGAGCCGGCTACCGGTTACGGCCACATAGGTGCCGACCAATGCCGTGGCAGCCGTACCAAGGGCGAGGACGAATCCCATGGGCTGTACGCGCGCCGAGGCCCAAAGGCTGCCGTGTGCCGCGTGTGAAAACGCGGTGGTCATCCCGCATGATGGGCACGGCATGCCGTAGCCAGCCATCCAACCACATGGGGCCATGCCAAGCATCTGGTGCGTTCCGTGACCTTCCGCAGACGGAGTCAACCACGCCGCAACGCCGAGCACGGCAAAGGCCGCCACCGCGAGTGCCGCACAGACGACGCGCTCGCCCCGGGTGGCCGCAACCGGGACGGGAGCGGTGGACGCGGCGATCGCTGCACCCAAACGTACGCCCACCGACGCGCTCCGTTCAGCGGACGGGCGGTTGGGCGGGAAAGAAGATGGCTCGACGGACATCGTCATTGCAATGGTCGCGCAGCGTACCTTCCTACGGATGACCTTCGCTGACTCCACTCGCCCCATCCACCACACGCCGAATGCCGCTGCGGCTAACGCCACCGCTGCAGCGCATACGCCTGCGCACGCCCCGTGGTGGCTTGATGCGCATCTTGATCTGGCGTACCTGCACCTTGGCGGCCCAACCGTCACGGAAGAACTCCCTGACCCGGTGACGCGCGGTGTCAGCCTGCCTGCATTGGCGCGCGGGGACGTTCGAATCTTTCTTGGAACGATTTTCACCGAGGTCGGTACCGAGGCTGCAAATACGCCGTGGGGATACCGCGACCATGATGACATTGAAGGAGCGCACGCTGCCGGTGTTCGACAGTTGGAGATGTATGAATGGCTTGAGCACACAGGACGCGCGCGGATTGTGCGCAGCGCAGCGGATTTGGATGCGTGCGCTGCCGCACCTGCGGGTTCGCCTCCCGGAATCGTCATCTTGATGGAAGGCGCGGATCCGGTGCGCTGCCCGGAAGAGTTTGCGTGGTGGCATGCGCGCGGAGTGCGCGTCGTTGGTCTGACATGGGCGAAGGGATCGCGGTACGCCGGAGGAAACGCGGCGCACGGTCCACTCACTGCTATCGGTCGAGCCGCTGTTGAGGCCATGGATGCGCTGGGGATTTTGCATGACGCAAGCCACCTGTGCGATGAAGCATTTGCTGGCGTGTGCGCGGCCACTTCATCGCGCATCGTTGCCACGCATTCAAATGTTCGTGCACTTGCTGCGCCGGTCGAGCGACACCTGACCGACGCGCAGATTGCTGAAATCGCCGCGCGCGGCGGCATGGTTGGTTTAAACCTGTACGGAAAATTTCTAGCTGCCGGACGCGCGGCAACGCTTGCTGATGCGATTGCGCATGTGCAACATGTTGCAAGCATTGCCGGACGAAACTGCGTCGGTCTGGGTAGCGATTTCGATGGCGGATTCACCCCGGCAGATTGCGCGACTGGCTGCGGTCGACCCGAGGAATTGCCTGCTTTAACAGCAGGACTTGCACAGGCTGGCTTCACTCACGCCGAGCAAGCGGCGTTCGCGCATGGAAACTGGCTGCGGACTTTGCGGGCTTCTCTGCATGAGGCAGAGCGCGGCGCGGTTAGCCGCATGTCGTTGGGTCGTTGAGCGGCACCACCACATGCACGCGACCGCTGGGTGTTTCTGCAACGACGAGGACATCAAGAAGGACGCCGGTGCCGTGCAGCGAAATAGCCTCACGCGCATCACCAAGGAGAATGCGTTCGCGCACTTCAAAGCCGTCCTTGAGTTCAGCAAACGCCATGCCTAGGAGTTCGCGGTGCATCGTGGCCCACGTGCGTGCCGTCCGAACGCGCGCAAGTTGATCGGCTCGACCAACGATGTGCATACGCCGTTCGTCATCAAGGGCTAACTCAACATCCGGAGCCATTGGGCAGGAAATGCCCAGCGGACGAAGTCCGCGCAGCAGTGGAACGAGTTTCAGTGGAAGTTCGGCAATCGGAAGTGCGGCAAACGCGGGGGCCGAGCGAGCAGGTGCTGCGTGCGGGGTGTGCGTTGCGGCGTGAGATGTGTGCGGCGCGGGGTGCGCAGTGTGCGTGGACTGCGGCGCGTGCAAAGGTTGCGAAGTATGCGCAACGTGCTCAGTCTGTCCGGAATGCGGCGCGTGCGTGGTGTCCATAGCAGAGTCCCCGTGTGCAAGTGCTTCTTGGCGCGAAGTGAACGGCTGTGGCATGCTCGGGAACTTGGGCTCCACTGCGGATGTCTCCGTGTGCATCACCAGCGATGCCGTCGGCATGTCCGCATCAAATCGATGTAATGCGCCCGTACGCGCGCTCTCCAGTTCGCGGGTGAATTGCGCAATCGGCGGGCATTCTTCGGCTGGATACGTAGCGCGAGCGCTTGATTCAACGCGCTCAATGCGCGGCAAGCAGGCCACGGTTTCCACATCCACTCCAAGGAACGACCGCGCCGCATCGCCAAGCCGAGCGGCGGCGTGAGCTGCCTGCTCCGTTGTTGCGCCAACGATGACGAGTCCAACGCGCTCAATCGGCGTGCCCGCATTGACGCCTTCATCCGCGAGGTATTTCAAGCGCAAGTATGCACCGGTGACGGCTGCTTCATCCGCGCCGGTCATCAAAAGAATTTCTTGACCAACAGCGAGAACTTCGGCGGGCGATGTTTCAGCGGGAACACAAATGAGCCAACGACGAACGGTGCTCGCCGCGCGCGGGAGCCAACGTGAAACTGCCGCCGGTCCAGCGGGTGGCACTTGTCGGCCATCGGCGCGCAGCAATTCAATCGTGACGTCATCGCGCTCAAAGCGAACCAGCGCAGTGGGACCAGCGATGCGTGCCACCGCGTCGGCAAATTGCGTCGTCCACAATCCGGCCATCACGGGAAGGTTGCCAACAAGTACGGTGGTCACCGCACCAAGAGTCGGTCCATCCGCGGTGCGTGCCGACTGAGCTTCGCCGCCGTTTCCGGTGGTGAAGAGCGCGGCCAAACTTCCGAATGCATCACCGTTCAAACTCATGGTTTCCTCCGCGCTGCCTCCGCAGCCGCGCCTCTCGCTCGGCACAGGCCGGCGAGCACTCA
>JBIKZY010000145.1:0-5523 GCA_044354475.1 Phycisphaerales bacterium | reverse complement strand
TCGCCCAGGTGTTTCCCTTGTTGGTCACGATGGTGAGTCCATCAAACGCCACGGGCAGTTCAATGAACTCGATCTTGTGACTCTTGCAGGCATCGATCTCTGGCTGCTTGATGCAGCGCGAGGCGTTTGATATATCGATCTCACCATTGCTGAAGCGCTTGAAGCCTCCACCGGTTCCAGACAATCCCACGGTGACATTGACTCCGGGAGCGACCTTGGAGAACTCTTCGGCGACGGCTTCGGCAATCAGATACACGGTGGATGATCCGTCAACGCGCACCGCGCCTTTGAGTTTTTTGGGATCTTGCGTCGGCGTCATCGGAGATGCGGCCATCGACACCAGAACGGCGGCTGCGAGAAAGGCGTTGATCGCTCGGATGGGTCGCATGTGGTTCTCGTTCAGATAGTGTGAGGCTGGACCACTCCACGCGCTCCCTACAGGCTGTTACGCCGTACGGCGGGCAGCGGAAGGAGTTGTAGGTAGTGTCGCGGGGTCATGTTCAGTTGGCGTGTGCAAGGGAGTGGCATCCGCCAGCGGGAGGCTCTTCACTCGGCCCTCGGTGGTCAGGGGCATCCGAATCCGGAATGTACTGCCGTGATTCGCGTCCGTCCGGCTTTCAACCTCCGCATAACCGCCGTGGACCATGGCAACGTGTTTGACGATGGCGAGGCCAAGACCGGTGCCGCCAGAATCACGGCTACGGGCTCGATCAACCCGGTAGAAACGCTCAAACAGGCGTTCGCGATGAATTTCTGGGATGCCCGGACCGTGGTCGGTGATGGAGATGACGGCGTAGCCCCCCTCGGCCGCGGCGGTAACGGCGATCCGCGAATCCGCCGGTCCGTACTTAACGGCGTTGGAGACCAAATTGGCCACGGCATGCGCCAGAAGTCCAGCGCTTCCAAGTACCCAGAGGGATGGGTCGACCGCGACATCGATCGTGAGGCGTTTTTCAGTGGCAGCGGGCGTGACCTGTTCAACCGCTTCCGCAACGATCCCGGCGATACGGACGGGCGTGCTGGCGATATCGCCGCGGGCTGATGGATCCTCCAGTGAGGAGAGGAGCAACAGGTCATCGATGATCGCGCCGAGACGACTGGCACTGCGGGCGATGGTTCGTGAGAAGCGGGCAGCGTCCGGCGGAAGCTCAAAGTTTTCTGCCAGCGTTTCTGCGTACCCACGAATGGAAGTGATCGGGGTACGCAGCTCATGGCTCACGTTGGCAACGAACTCGGTACGCAATGATTCCAAGCGGCGCAATTCGGTGCGGTCTTCAAGAACCAAGAGCAGTTGTGCATTGGCAACATCGCGCGAGAGCGGCACCACGGAGCAACTCGCGCGGCGCTCGCCAGTGACTGCGGAGAATGGCAGTTCGGCCTCGGCGCGGCGACCAGTTTCGCGCGCACTGGCGATCAGCGTCTCGAGATCCGGACTACGAACGATTTCAATGAGAAGCCGACCTTCGACGACGCGATCGTTGGCATCAAAGAGCCGCACCGCCGCTGGGTTGATGGTCACGATGCGGTCGACCGAGTCAAGCGCAACGATTCCAACGGGCGCGGTCGCCAAGATCGCCCGCAACTCGCTGAGCGCGCCGTCAAGTCGGACGGCCTCATTGGCCGCAGCACGGGCGCCGCGCACCGGGTTCGATTCAAATCCACCAAGCGACCCAAGCGCGGCCGCAATGCGTCGATGTTCAGCGCGGCGCTGCAGGAACAGGATGGCAAGCAGCGTTCCGCAGGCGACCGCCGCCATGGTTGCCCCAACAAATGGCACGAAATACGAAGCTGCGTCCGTGGTTGGCTGCATGGATCCGTGGAACGCTACTCGACTTCCACGAGGGACTCACCGAACCGGTACCCGACGCCACGGACGGTTTCTACGCACCCGGCGAGTTCGCCGAGTTTCTTGCGCAGGGCCGTGACGTGAACGTCAATGGTGCGGCTGGAGAGGATGACATTGCGACCGTGCACGGCAGCGATGATTTGATCGCGCGTTCGGACGAACCCCGGGCGTTGCGCCAAGTGATTCAGGATGCCGAACTCGGTGACGGTCAGTTCAACAACGCTGCCATCGACGCTGACCACATGGCGATCGGGATCGATCACCAATCGGCGATCGAGTCGCTCCAGGCGGTTGTCATCACCGGTGTTCTGCTCGTCGAGTTTGCGACGCAACACGGCTCGTACGCGCGCCATCAGAATGCGCGGGCTGAACGGCTTGACCACGTAGTCATCAGCGCCGATTTCCAGTCCGGTGACGATGTCGGTCTCTTCGCCCTTGGCGGTGACCATGACGATCGGAAGTTCGCGTGTCTCCGGCCACTGCTTGAGTCGGCGGCAGATTTCCAGGCCTCCGACATCGGGCAGCATGAGGTCGAGGATCAACAGATCCGGCGTTTCCCGCTTCACTTGATCAAGCGCAACCTTGCCGGTGCCCACGGTGCGGGCATCCATACCTTCACGGTCGCAGTGGAATCGGATCAGCTCGGCGATGTCGGGCTCGTCTTCAACGATCAGGACAGATGGCTTTGCCATGGGGGTATTGCTCTACTGTGATTGGGAGTCAGGACTGGACAGATCAGCCGGGCAGTGTGGCGGGGTGGTGTTCAGGTCGTGTTCAGCGTAGGCGGGGAGTTTGCGGTGCTTGAACGAATCCATGTTCCGGAGGGGATGAGCCCGGTTGCAGCGCGCTGGGTGACCGCCGGAAGTGCGACATCGAGGCCGTCGGCGGCAAGTGCGCCCAGGATGGCCCATTCGAGTGCTTCGCGGCAGGAAACCGGCACGCCCAAGTCAGACGAGGAAATCACCTTGCAATTGGCGGTGATAGCAATCGCTGCGCACAGCCTGCCGTGACGAGCGCCGCCACCCGCAACAATCGCATCATGGACGCCGGATGCACGGAGCGCGGAGCCGATCGCTTCACCGGTGGCATCGGCAGCGGTGGCGAGCAGGTCGGCGGGCGTGAGGTGTGGCGTGTAGCGATCGACCCATGCGAAGAATTCATCGCCGGTGCCAAGGCTTCGGCCATCCGCGCGTGGGGCCAGGAGCGCGCGGAGTTCTGCGAAGGCGGCATCGTTGCGCGTGCCACTGGCGGCTACGGCGCCGCCCGAGTCATAGGGCTTGTCGATCGCGCAGCGCGCGGCGTGGTCAAGCAGTTGATTGCACGCGCACAGATCAGCGCCACGAATGGCAGCCACTTGTTGCGTGTGGGTTCGATCATCATCGGCAGGAAGGAATGTGGCGTTTGCAAAGCCACCGAGGTTGATGATGGCGCGCGGGTGTGCAGTGCGAAAGAGAATCCAATCGGCAAGCGGGGTGAGTGGGGCGCCTTGTCCACCGAGTGCCAGGTCGGCGCCGCGCAGGTCAAAAACCACATCGCATTGCAGCGCAAGTGCAACCGGATGGGCATTCAGCAACTGCCAACTTTCCGGCGGTCGATGAAAGACCGTTTGACCATGTAATGCGGCAAGATCGACGCGGGCGATGCCGGCACTCCGAAGCAGTTCCACGGATTCCCGTGCGTGCAGAACGCCGAGATCGCGGGCGATGGCGGCGAATTCGCTGGCGGGCATCGGATGTTGGTTGGCGGCGGCGCGCAGCCGTTCGGCGAGGGGACCGAGGGGAGCAGATCGCTCGGCTAGCAGTGTGGCGCGCATGGCTAGGCCGGCACCGTCGATACGGGCAACGGCGAGATCGATGCCATCGATGCTCGTACCAGTCATTGCTCCAAGGACGAGGCGGGTTCGTTGCATGAGTGTGGATGTTCGCAGTGCGGAGGCTGGCGGTCAAGCATGGCAGTTCGCGTGCGTTGCTGAGAAGCGCATACACTCGCGGAATGCCTCGTTCATTGGTCACAGGTGGTGCTGGATTCCTTGGTTCGCATCTGTGCGACTCGCTGATGGCGTCTGGTCACAGCGTGATCTGCCTTGACAACTTGTTCACGGGTAATCGGCAGAACATTGCGCATCTCGATGGCCAGCGTGGATTCACGTTCGTTCATCACGATGTGGTTCATCCGTTTGACTTTGATGTTGATTACATCTGGAACATGGCATGTCCAGCGGCTCCCGGTCATTACCGCTATGAGCCGGTGAAGACCATGATGACTTCGGTGCTTGGAGCGCTGCATTCGCTGCAGTTGGCACATCGCACCGGGGCGCGCCTTTTGCATGCGTCTACCAGCGAGGTGTACGGCGATCCTGAGGTTCATCCGCAGCCGGAGTCATACCGAGGCAACGTCAATCCGATTGGTCCGCGCGCGTGTTACGACGAGGGCAAGCGTGCCGCAGAAACGCTGTGCTTTGATTACCGACGCATGCACGGAACATCTATCAAAGTAGTGCGAATCTTCAATACCTACGGGCCGCGCATGCATCCGTACGACGGGCGTGTGGTCAGCAATTTCATTCGGCAAGCGGTTGGTGGAGAGGCGTTGACGATCTTTGGTGATGGATCGCAGACGCGCTCGTTCTGTTACGTGGACGACTTGATCGCCGGCTTCCGACTGATGATGGATTCACGCGAGGATTTCACGGGGCCCGTGAATATGGGCAATCCGCACGAATTCACCATGTTGGAATTGGCGCACGCCGTTGCGCGCGACGCTGGATGCACTGCGCAGATTGAGCATCGAGCATTGCCGATGGATGATCCGTTGCAGCGTCAGCCAGACATCTCGCTTGCCAAGCGCGAACTCGGATGGAATTCCAAGATCAATATCGAGGAAGGAATTCCTCGGACCATTGAGTGGTTCCGCACTATTCGGTTGTCTGACTACCCACCGCCAAGCCCGAACGTGATGCAGCCGGAAACGCAGGCCAAGTAAGGCAAGTAAGGCAAGTAAGGCAAGTAAGGGCAGTCCGCGGGTGGCGTTTGTAGGCCTGCGGGGTGCCGAACGCCCAATTCTGCCCGACTGGGGCGCCGGGCATCTCCCGCCCAGAATTTCGCCAAAGAAAAAGGGCTTGATGTCGCAGATACTTCACTTTGAGGTCGTACTGTTCCCTCATCGCCAGTCCGGTTCGGGCCTGGTGGTGGGTGCCCGCGAGGCGGAATACCCGAAAATTTACCGAACAGACCTTGACAAGTCCGATGGTTGTGGAGAACCTACCAAACACCGAACAACCATCGGCTGACTGATCAGAACAGTGAAACGCGCATGACCCGCAAAGTACGCGGAATGCAGAGTGTGCAAGGAACGCAGCACGGTGACCCAAACGGGTTGCCCCAACCGACGGAGCGAAAGAAACAGATGGCACAGACGACCACGACGGCGAACACCACTACGAACGGAACCCCGGCCTCGGCCGCCCGCACCTCCAGCACCACGGCCGGCGCGGCGGTGGCGACCCCCGCAGGGCGCGAAAACTTTGGGAAGATGGGTTCTATGCCCACCACCCCCAGCAAGGCGTCCGATTCCCGCGTTGATGTCAAGAGTGACGTGAAGAGCGAGATCAAGAGCGATATCAAGGAAGTCAAGCCAGCAGTCACCAAGCCTGCAGCGAAGTTGACGCCCGCAGAACT
>JBIKZY010000144.1:0-5543 GCA_044354475.1 Phycisphaerales bacterium | reverse complement strand
GGAGATCACGCAAGCTTTCTTCACCGACGTGGTCCTGCGGCGGGACATCCTCGCCAGCGCCACCGAGGGCCGTGGGCGCCTCCGGAATCTGATCAAGACCGCACTCAAGAGATACCGGATCGACCTTCTCCGCCGCGACGAAGCACGCGAGCACGCGGAATACCAAGCGGCGGAGAATCGGGGCGTGCCGGCCGTTGCGGCTGCGGACGAGGCATTCGACGCGGAATGGGCGCGCACGCAACTGCAGCTTGCGCTCGACCGGGTTCGGGCACGGCTCGAGGCCGCCGGCCGCATGCAAGAGTGGCGCGTCTTCGAACTCTGCGTCCTGGAGCCGGCCCTGCACCACCGGGCACCACCGACGATGCACGAGGCTGCCGTTGTCATTGGTGTCCGCGATGCGGCGACCGCCAGCAACCTGCTCTATCAGGTCCGCAGGCGCGTGGTCTCGGCGCTGCACGAGGTCATCAGCGAGACCGTCGGCGCGGCCGGGGATTACAGCGAGGAGATCGCGCACGTCGAGTCGGTGCTCCGCGCTGCGGCGCGTCGGTGATGACGGTGATGACGGATTCAGCGGAGTCCGAGCAGCGGGGCAAGCTGTTCCAGTGAGTCGGCGGTGCCCTTGCTGAAGCCGCAATCGAGTGCGTTGCTGGCGTTGAAGGTCAGGTTGTCCTTTTCGTCAGAGAGCACCACTTCGCCGGGAAGGCCGGTGATCTTGTCGTGGAAGGTGCTCTTTCCGGTGGCCGGGTCCTTCGTGTACGTGAGCACGGCCTTCGCCTTCACCATGGCCTCGAACACCGAACGCGGTCGCCCATTCTTCTCGATGATGTCGCCCATATCCGCGAGGAACTTGTCAAGGGTTTCGCCGTCGGCGCCGTCCCGCCCGCGGATCATCATGGCGGCACCAAGGGCGCCCGTCGAGCGGAAGTAGATCTCGTCGCACTGCATCGAGGTCATCGCGGCGCCCGAGATGGCCTCGCGCACCCACGCGACCACGCGATGGCGCTCACGCACGGCGCGGATGGCATCCACAAACTTGAAGATCTCCGAGACCATCCCACCGGGGCTGTCGATCTCGAGGACGATGATCTGGCCCGGACCGTCTGCGTCCGCCATCTGACCGGCTTTGGTGACCGCGGACGCAAATGCGGTCTCGCCGAGGCCTCCTGACAATTCCACGAGCACCACGCGATGCGAACCGATCTTCTCCACCCTCGGGCGCGCGATGGCCGCGGACTGCTTCTCCAGGGACGTGATCAATTTCTCAGCCTGCTCAACGTTCAGTCCCACCGACCATTCAAGCGCCCGCGCCAGCCGTGGCGAGAACTCCATCTGCGCCTTGACCTTCTTCATGAGCTCGATCCGCCCCGCGATGTCAGCAGGGCCGTCCAGTGACTCCTGGAACTTGCTGAGCATGCCTTGCACGGCGGCGAGCTCCGATCGCCAACCGGTCGATGCCTTCGCGGTGATTTCGGCGCCGTTGCCAACTGCGACACTGCTGGCATAGCCGAGCGCCTTCACGACTCCGGCGACGTCCGCGCACTCGCCGGAGGACAGCTTCGCCGTCCGTGCCGCAGCAGCATCGATTGCCTTGCTCGCGAAGAGCAAGTCCGTCTGCGCGCCGTCATGGCCACCCATCTCGGTGATGCCCCTGGCGATGCCCTTCAATGCAAGGAGCATCTTTGCGCGGATATCGGGATCCCCCGTTCCGTTCCCGGTGCCGACAACGTCGATCCCGCCGATGCTCCCGCCGGGAGCCACGAAGATCGACGGCCAGGCAAGTGCCGCGACGCCGTAGATGCCGGATCCATCCTGGACGCGCACCGCGACGGGGACCGACTGCAGTCCCGCATGAAGCGACGCGATGTCATCACGAAGATCGGTGATGGCGCTGAGGACGCGGCGCTTGTCGATCCGAACGTCATCCGGCTTGCCACCCACGCTTCCGGCGTCGACATCGATGATGACGAGGTCCGGCTTCGATTCGCCGATGTCCTTCAGCACGTCCTTGACCAGCTGGCCGTCGAAATCGAGCCCCGGGATCCCCTGCATCGGGAGCACGTATACCTTCGGGTTCCCCTTGATTCCGCTGGCGGCCGCGAACGGAGAACGGGCGGGCGGCACCTTGTCGCCATCGGCGAGCGCTGAGGTGTGTACGGCAACCACGGAGGAAAGGATGGCGAACGAGCGCACGAGGAAATGAGTGTTGGTCTGTCGCATGTTCGGTGAGTGATGATGTTGCCGTGTCAGGGGCACGTGCCCCAGCCGTTCAGGATGATTCCGAGGTCAATGCCGCTGATGGTGCCGTCACCGTTCAGGTCCGAGCGGGAGGAGATCGTTCCCCAGTCGGCGAGAACGTAGGCGAGGTCGATGCCGTTGACGGCGCGATCCGAATTGATGTCGCCGGGGCAGTCGTTGCACGACTCCCATTCGACGATGAAGCCGTTGCAGTAGCCGTGGCACCGCCCGTCGTTCCAGTCGTTGTTTCGCCATGTGAAGCCGCAGTCCTCCTCAGAGCCGTCATCGTTCGGCTCACCCGGCGCCCAGTTCACGAACGACATGGGCTCGCCAGTCACCCAGTGCCAGCCTCCAAGCGGCTCGGCGGCATCCGGGTCTTGCTTGAGGCCGATGAGCGTCGCTTCGGTCGGCAGCAGCGCGTTGATGAAGGCCTGCTCTGCCGGGGACGTGATCGTCACCAGATGACCGCCACTCGCGGCCACGAGCTGCTCGGCCTCGGGCACGAGCAGCAGCCCGCGGACAAGTTGGTACCAGTGACCATTACCTCCGGAGGCCTCCGTCCAGCGCACCGCTTCCACAGGTATCGGCGGACACGCATGCGACGGGGCGAGGCAGGAAAGGGCGGCAACGAGTGAGGAAACTGTGGACGTTCGATGCATGGAACTTCTCCGTGATTGCGAGCATGTAAGCGGGCGATACCGCGCCAACCCCCGTAAAACGTATGCGGCGGCGTGGTCTTGGCGGAAATCCGCGGAAGTTTCTCCGATTCCCCAACCCTCCGGCCATGGGTTCCGCATTCCATGGCATCCTCTCCCTCGAAAAGCGCATGGGCTTCTCCAGCATCAAGGCGGTCGCCATCGTCAGGCGGCGGGGTCGGGGGCGGGCCCCAGGCGATCAGCGCGGCAGGCGGAAGACCCAAATCGCGATGGGCACGAGAACGAGTTCGAGCGCTACGTAGACAAGAAGGATTGGTGACGGACGGCCGTCAATCAGCAGGCTGACGAGTCGGCCTGCTAACAAGCCGCCGGCGAACAGGGCGGAGGTGAGGACTGCGGCATTGCGATACTGGTCGTTGAACGCAGCGAAGAGCCAGAACAGGCCCAGCGCAAGGTAGAGGCCGGTCATGGCGCGGAACACGTGCGCCATGTCGACGGGAATTTCAGCGAGGTCCAGAAACGTCCGCGCGAACCAGCTTGGGGAAATTCCGTAGAGCAGCGCGATGGTCGATACGGCGACGAACGCGAACAGAAGGAAGCTCTTCTTGATGGTCTTCGCAGTCGCTTTGGAAATGGTGCTGGTCATCGGTGTGGAAGGTAGTGTGTGTGGTGATTTTTGGCGCGCGCCATGGCGACCGGTGGTCCGCAGGCGTGCACCGCTTTCTGGACGATGTGCTGCCGCTAAACACGGCGCTGGTTGTCTGAGTGCGTGCGTGGATCCGTCCGCTACGCTGCTATCCGATGGCGCATCAAACGCAATCACAGGACGATGAACTCTCGGGCGAGCTTGAGCATGGCTCGCCACTCGTGGAGCGGCTGGGTCTTGTCATTGGTCCCGCGCTTGCCGTGGTTGCGTGGTTTGCAGGACCGTCGTTGGGTCTGGCGCCCGATGCAACGTGGGTGTTCGCGTTGCTGGCACTGATGGCTACCTGGTGGGTGACGCTGGCGGTGGAGCCGGCAATCACTGGGCTGATTCCATTGGTTGCGCTTGGTGTTCTTGGAATCGGTACGCCGGCAGAGATTGCCGCGCCGTTTGCAAATGACGTGATCTTTCTCTTTGGTGGCGGGGCGCTGCTTGCGTTTGCGCTGGAGCGCACAGCTGTTTCGTCACGCTTTGCTTCGTGGCTGGTGCGGCGCGCGGGCACATCACCCCTGCGCGTGTTGACGGCCGTCATGCTGGCCACCGCACTGATGAGCGCGTTTGTAAGCAACTTGGCAACCACCGCCACCATGCTGCCGCTAGCAGTGGCACTCGCGGCGCGTGCACGCAGCGCTGCAACGGATGACGCTGGTCGAGCAGCGGCCGGACGCTTTGGTACTTCGCTGTTTCTTGGAGTGGCGTTTGCGGCGAGTATCGGTGGCGCACTCACCATCATCGGCAGCCCGCCGAATCCGATCGCAGTGGAGTGGCTTCGCAAGAATGGCGTGGAGATGGATTTCGTTCGGTGGTTGCGCTTCAGCGTGCCAACCACGGCGGTGTTTCTACCAATTGCAATTGCAGTGCTCGGCGTGTGGCTGTTCCCCGCGCGCGGCATCACGGTGCCAGCAGGTGATCAGCGCGAGCAGCCCGTGAGCCGCGACGGATGGATCGCGCTTGGAATCTTTTTGCTCGCCGTGACAGCGTGGGTGAGTCAGCCGCTGTACGCCAAGCTGTTGCCATCGTTGAAAGATGGAACCATCGGTGTGGGCGCAGCGGTGCTTCTCTTTATGGTGCCGAGCAAGGATCGACCCGGACGCGGCATTCTTGACGGCGCAGCGTTTGCAAAGGTGCCGTGGCGCGTGTTGGTTCTCTTTGGGGGCGGCTTGTGCCTTGCCGATGCGATGCAGCGCACTGGGCTTTCTACATCGCTGGGAACGATCATTCATTCGGCCGGAACGCTGCCGTCGCTAGCGGTGCTTGCCATCATGGTGGCGCTCCTTGTGTTTGGTAGCGAGGTCGGATCGAACACCACGCTGGCGGCGATGGCGGTGCCGATCGTGGGCGGTCTGGCGCCGGGTCTTGGGGTGAAGCCGGAGACGCTGGTGATTCCAGCGGTGTTTGCTGCGAGTTGGGCATTCGCGTTGCCCGTTGGAACGCCGCCCAACGCACTTGTTTATGCAAGTGGCCGCGTCCGCAGTCGCGACATGATGCGCGCCGGCCTGGTCCTTGATGTGGTGTCGATCGTAGTGATCGTGGTGATGGCCAAGATATTGCTGTGATTGATCGCGGGCGAATGGCCGCGTCCCGTGGGATACTTATCGCATGAACACGATCACGCTTGCCGCGCTGCTGCCGCTCGCACTTACATGCACCGGGTTTGCACAAGAGAAGGCGAAGCTGCGGAACGATTCGCTGCAGAATGCAACGCCGCAGACCACTGCGCCACAGAACGCCGAAATGGCGGGCTACATGCTTGTCGGCTGTGAGCAAGTACCCGCGGAATTCAATGCAGGTTTCTCGTTGTACGCCGCGGCGTGGCCGCTGCTTGAACACTATCCGGGGCATCGATTCCAGACGGGATTGTTCGGTACATGGATGCACGCGCAGTACGAAGGCGAAGCGCCGAAGGATCTGTACTCCGACATCGAGGGCGGGCTCGGTTGGTGGCGCGA
>JBIKZY010000143.1:0-5547 GCA_044354475.1 Phycisphaerales bacterium | reverse complement strand
GCGCGCCCGACGGGATGATCGGACCGATGGCCTGCACATCCATCAGTACGCCATTGAATTCAGCCTTTCCGACGGGGCGCAGTGGCGAAACAGCGATTCCTTGCGCGCCGACCGGTACCGCCCCCGATGCGGGCGTCGTTGTGGATGGTCCAAGACCACCCGTGGTCGTTGCAAGGATCGCTCCATGCAGGAGGCGTGACTGTGGCAGCACGCGTAACAGCGCCCACGCGACACCGATCGCCAGAATCCCGCCACCAGCGACGATACCGATCGCCGTGGCCAAGTCATCGCGACCTTCAGGTGTGGCAAGCGGTGCATCAAGAAAGCCCACCACCAGTCCCACCAATATGCACGCGCCGCCCAGGAACCCCACGATTCCCACCCCGGGAATCAGGAAGATCTCAATCAAGACCAGTGCGATACCCAATACCACGATCATCAACGGCCACCAACTGGTAACGCCCGCAAATGCAGGCGCGCCAACCAAGAGTGCCAATGCCAAAGCCGCCGCAGCTCCAAACCAGCCGATCCCGGGCGCGGCAATCTCAATCAGAAATCCGCCCAGCAGCACCACCACCAAGATCAGTCGCACTGGCCAACTGGTGAGGAATCGCACCAGGGCATCGCCGACGTTTTCGTCGAGTCGTTGCAGCGATGTCGCACCGAAGTATGAGGAAAGCTCAGCGTCGGTTCCAATCTCGCGGTCAGCAAGTCCAAAGGCGATCGCTTCCGGCGCGTACGTCACCAGTAGTTCTTCTGCGCCATCGACCTGCGCCACCACGCGCCACTCTGGCGCCGTTGCCGCAGTGAGTCGCTCGCGCACCGGCGGGCGCGTCTGCTGGTCCTCCACAATGACATCGCGCTCCTCAGCGTTGCGCGGACCTTCATCGTTACGGCGCCGCAGTGATAGATCAACGAACGGAATGGCTGCCGCGCCAGCCGCAATGGCGTCCCGTTGTGTGCCCGCACTTCGCATGGTGGGCGGATCGGTCCCGAAGGCCTCGCGATATTCCGGGCGCCCAACAAAGATGCGTGCGTTGCCGTTTGCATCCGGATTGACTCGCTCCAAGAGCCACACCTCATCGGGGGCACTGACGAACGCGCGCACAAGATTTTCGTCGTAGCCGCGCCGCCTGGCGCTGTCGACCACTTCAGCCAGCACTGGCGCTTCCATCTTGGCGCGTTCCGCGGTTGGCAATGGCTGTAATCCCATGCCCGGAAGTACCGCAATCGGTGCCGCGTCGCCAAACGCGGCGCCTGGCGAAACGATGATGCCGCGGCAAGCAAGCGCGATGATGGCGCCCGCGCTGTAGGCCTTGGGATGCACCCACGCCCAAACGGGAAGTGGCGCCCGATCCTTTAGAAAGAGGCACAGTTCCAGCGTGGCGTACATGTCGCCGCCCGGCGTATCAATTTCGAGGACCGCAGCATCAAACCCACTCGCCGCTGCTTCGGCGATGCGCCGCTCGACGCTGCTGCGTGTTATGGCGTCGATCTCACCGTGCACGGTGATCACCGCCAGCCGCGTTGCCTGCCGCCATGCCGGAACGGCAACTGCCTCCACTGGTGCCTGTGCATTCGCAAACGTGGTAAGCAGTGCGGCCAGCATGACGCACGTTGCTGCAATGAACCGGCTATGAATTGCTTCCCCTGAGTGTTGCATGAGATTGGTACAGGATATCCCAACCAAGTTGCACGAAGCCCAACCAAGTTGCACTGCGGTCGGCCCAAAAAGCACCGCGGCCGGCGTTGCGTGCCGGCCGCGGGAAAGGTCACTTTCAGTTCAACAATCAGTCCCAGGTAACGAAATCTCCGCCGCTGAAGAGATCCACCGTGGTGGTGCCAGTGGCGACGGTGTTGGATGAGGTCCTCTGGATCCAGAGGACGCTGTCAACATTCTTCTTGCCACCGGTCTGGCAGCCCGTGTCATTCTTAAAGATGTTGTCCTGCGACAGGGTGTTGATCACCAAGTCTACTGGTCCACCGCTGCAGGCTGCCTGCAGGAGTGGCTTTACATTTTCTGGGTACGAGGTACGCCCGTACTCAATGTGGTTGTCGTTGTAACCGATGTTGCCGTCCCACTCCTTGGTACCGCCGTGAATCAGCAGGGTCTTGGAGTTGGTGTAGTCATCGCCAGTTACTGCGCCAGCCTTGGGACCGCGGTTGCCGAGGATGGCGAACCGGGAATTGCCGGTGTTCTTCCACTCCGTCTTACGACGCGCAGTTGGGTCGATTGGCATGGTGGAATACGAAGTATTGCTCTGCAAGAGCAGGTCGGCCTTGAAGCCCGTTCCCGCTCCGGGATCCCAATAGACATCATTGGCTGGCTTAATTCGGTTCATGTTGTACGTGGCGCAGGGAATCACCTTGGCGTTGATTTCTGCGGGCGACACCATGATCTGGGCATTGACGTATCCACGGCCGAGCATCGATCCGTGCAGGTTGGCGTGATTGTTCTGAATCTCGTCGATGTCGCCACGGCCGGGCACTGCGCCGACGCGGTTGATTTCGCCTGGCATCGGCAAGACGCCCTGCGAATCGTTGGCGGCGGTAAGCCAACCTTGGTGAATCTGCTTGACCTGTGTTCCGTCCTTCACTTGGCGTGCCGTGGCGCGAGCCTTGGCAAGTGCCGGGAGCAGGAGACCCAGGAGCAGTGCGATGATCGCCATCACGACGAGCAGTTCGACGAGGGTGAATCCCTTGTTTTGGTTGCGGTTCTTCATGTGAGTATTTCTCATGTCAGTGGGTGAATAATTGAAATGCGAGTGGAGACGAGTTACTGATTGTCAAGCCTGTCCCACGCAGGGATGGCAATCCACTTGGTGGAGGCGTTGGGGTGGATTCCGAGCATGGTGTCTCCACCGGCCCATGGCTGTGGTGCATTTTGCGTGTTCACGTCAACGCAGCCGTTGCCGGTGAACTCGGCCGGAGCGGTTCCGCCGCACGCAAAGAGGTTGTCCTTGGTCAGGTTGCCGCCGTTGTAGGTGCCGCATTCATAGAAGACGCCGTCGGGGCGGAAGGTTTCCACGAACTCCATGTGCGTGTCACCAAAGCAGACGTTGCCTTCCCAACTCTTCTGTGGTCCGTGCAGGCGCAGGGTTGGGCTCTGCTCGTACTCATCGCCAGTCACAACGCCGTTCTTGCAGCCGCGGGTGGACATGTGCGGGCGCGCTGAATCGAGGTTGTTACGCCAGTGCTGCGACTTGCGCAGTCCGCACAGGAGCAGGTGAGCAAACGACGTGTGGCACTCATTGGTTCCGACCGCGCCGTCAATCTTTGCCTGCATGTTGGTATCCCAATAGCTGTCGGCTGCGGGGCGGTATGCGGCGTAGTTGTAGTTGGTGTACGCCTTGACGATCGGGTTGACCTCGGTGGCGCCGTACAAGATGTCCGTGTTGAAGAGCTGCTGCGCCACGCACGCCGAAAACAAACTCTGCGTGTTATTTCTCGCGAAGTCCTCTTCGCCTTCGCCGGGGAGCTGCTGGCCGCCGTAGGCCAGGCGATTGATAAGACCTGGGGTCGGCATCTTGCCACCCTTGGTCTCGTTGGCTCGGCCAACCATCGCGGTGTGGACCTGCTTGATCTGGTTGGAGTCCTTGACGGTCTTGGCGGTCTGCTGCGCCTTGGCCAAGGCCGGGAGCAAGAGACCAACGAGCAGGGCGATGATGGCCACGACCACCAGCAACTCGACGAGCGTAAATGCGCGCTTCTTCATGTTCAGTAACTCCTAAGAGACGATTCGGAGAGAACAACGACTTCATTACCTAACTGCTCGCACGCGCGAGCACTGATGCCGACGAGGCATCTGCAGTGCAGGTTCAGAATGCGCGTTGGAGCGATCACCTGAGCTCAGGCCGCCGCACGCTCGAATCGCGGTGAGGCGATCAACAACGTGTGGGGGTTCCGCCACGCGATCGCAATGCGATCGTTGGGCGGGGGTGGCTCAGGCGTCTGGGGATGCCGTGTCGGTCCGGCGATGCGGGGCACCTCTCATGCGGCGCAGGTATGGCATCAGTTCATGTTCCGTAAAGTCCGCACGTGATGTGGTGGACCGTTCTGCCGAGCAGAACGCGGGGGATGCCGCAGTCGAGAGGTGAGCGCTTTGGGCTCCAGGCGCGTCGGGATGTCGAGCAGGCGGGGCAATCGCTCCGTCTGTCCAGTAGGAAGATACGGCGCAGGGGCGCTGAGTGTTGGCATGTGGTTCATGTGAATCTGCAGAATTTTGATTTCCGTAGTTCCAATAAGCGCCCGCGCGCACCAGGTGGTTCCCTCATTACGATGCCCACATGACCTTTGAACAGCAACTCGCCGCCCTCGGATTGACCCTGCCCCCTGCCCCGAAACCAGTGGCGGCCTACATCCCGGCGGTTCGCACCGGGAATTTGATCTACGTGTCTGGGCAACTTCCAATGAAGGACGGTCAGTTGATGGCCACCGGACCGGTCCCTTCGGTGTGCTCGTTTGAGGCGGCACAGGCGGCGGCGCGGCAGTGCGTGCTGAATGGACTTGCGGTCATTGGCGACCAGATCGGCGGCGACTTTTCCCGCGTGGTGCGGATCGTGCGCGTTGGGGCCTTCGTGCAATCGGACAACGGTTGGACCGATCAGCCGAAGGTGGCAAACGGTGGCAGCGAACTCCTGCAGCAACTCTTTGGCGAGGCAGGCCGACACGCGCGCGCCGCAGTCGGGACAAACGCGCTGCCGCTCGGGGCGAGCGTGGAGATTGAGTTGCTCGTTGAAGTGCGGTAGGCCGCGGTAGCCATCCAGCGCCGTGGCGCCTTCCGATTACTTGCCGCCGCGCAAGGTCAGTGCCAGAAGCAGCAGATTGCCGATCACACTCACTGCCAGCAGACCCAGCACAATAATGCCTACTGGTGTTGACCATGGGCTTGGCGCGCGCGGCATGGAAGCGATGACTACTTCCTCGGTGCCAGTGGCGCCCAATGAACCCATGCCAGAGATCGGGCTATCGAGTTTGGGTCGTGCATGGACCGGAGCATCGCCCGCAGCTACCAAATCAAGATCTTCAATGAGGTCGGCCGCTGAGTGATACCGTTCGCGTTGATCCTTGGCCATCATCATTTCAATGACCATGGAGAGGCCACCAGAAAGATTGGGTGCAATCTGATCGGGCGGAATCAGTGCATCCCGCAGGTGTTTCTGCATCACCTCCTTCGGCGCTGTTCCATCAAATGGGACGCGACCAGTGACCATGTGGTACAGCGTGGCGCCGAGACCGTAAATGTCCGTGGCTGGCGTTACATCGCGCGCGCGGATCTGTTCCGGTGAGATGTAATACGGAGTGCCGAAGATTTTGCCCTTTTCCTCAGTGATTGCCGCAGCGTCATCGCCCGCGCGGGCCAAGCCGAGGTCGGCCAGTTTCACTACGCCGGCCTTGTTGATCATCAGATTCTTTGGTTTCACATCGCGGTGAATGAATCCCTTGGCGTGCGCGTGTTTCAGCGCGCTGGCTGCTTGCCGAGTGATGTGAATCGCTTCCATTTCTGGAATGCGTCGCTTGACAGTGATGCGGTCGAACACGGTGTCG
>JBIKZY010000032.1:0-20930 GCA_044354475.1 Phycisphaerales bacterium | reverse complement strand
ACGACATGGGCGAAGAGAAGTGCGATTGGGAAAGTGCGTCCGTGCGTTGAATTCATGTGCGGCATGTGCCCTCCTGGCAGCGTGTGCACCCGGCGAACGACGTTCGCTGAGTTCGTGGGATGATATCGGCGTGACCGAATCCGCGCCGCCATTTCCCGTGCTCACCGGCCCGCCATTTCCACACGCCGCCGCGGTGCTTCACCATACTGGCGGTGTGCAGGGGGACCACTTTGACGTACTCCTTGCAACACGCACGCCCCACGGCGAAGACGATCTTGCCTGCGCCACGTGGCGAACCGCCAACGACCCGGGAACCCTGGCCGCTGGCCAATCGACCACCGCGGAACGGATCGGCGCACACCGCGCCGCGTATCTTGCATTGACCGCGCCGCGAGAACTCAGCGATGGGCGCGGCGTGGTGACCCCGGTCCGATCCGGCACGTGGTGCCCACACGGAACGGACGGAACCAACATCGACCTGCACTGGTCGGACGGCACGCGCACACGGATCGCCGCACTACCCACCGGCTCTTGGAAGAGGATCGACTCATGACTGGCGAAACAATCGTGGTGGCACTTCTGATGGCTGGCCTGGGCGGTGGATGCCTCTTCTTAACGCTCCTCACGCTGCCGGGCAATTGGGCGATCTTGATTCTGGTGGGCGCCGCACAACTGTGGTCGCTCTCAGGCGACGGCGCGCCGCTCTACAGCGGGTGGACGCTCGTGGCGCTGTTCATGCTTGCCATCCTTGGCGAGGTGTGCGAGACCGCGATGGGCGCTGCTGGCGCGCGTGCTGGTGGCGCGCGCGGCCGCGGCGCTTGGGGCGCAGTACTTGGATCGTTCGCAGGAGCGCTGCTTGGAACGGTGCTCCTGGCATTTATCCCACTCGCGGGCACGCTTGCCGGCGCCCTCATCGGCGCGGCCGTCGGCGCGTTCATTGGCGAGATGACCTATGGCGACCGCAGCGCCATCAGCTTGGTACTGCCAGCCGCCGCTGCTGCTGCGGGCCGAATGGCGGGCGTCCTGGTGAAACTGGCGTTCGGGATAGCGATCTGGTTGGTCGCCGTCATCGGCGCGCTGTGGAACTAGCGCGCGAAGTTCACCAACGCATCGCCAACACGTTGCAGCGCAGTGAACGCAGCCGCAATGTCCCAGCGCTGCGCGGGTCGATCACCGGTGGTGTTACTGATCGAGCGAATCTCGATGGCCGGGATGCCGACACGCCGCGAGGCGTGCACCACTGCAGCTCCCTCCATCGCTTCGGCCATCGCACCGGTACGCGTTCGAACCGACAGCGCCGCCGCGTCCGTGCCGGAGCATGTGGCCACGGTGGCAATCGCGCATGCGGAGCCAAGTGCACGAAATGCCACGAGTAGTGCGCCGTCAACCGGCACACGGTTTCCTGGAAAATCGCCGAGCGGGAAGCCGAGAACCCGCATGTCACCCTGACCTTCAGGGAGTGCGATGCCCTCTTCTGCGTAGATGCACGCGTCGGCAACAATCACCGTGCCGAGCGCAAGATTCGAGCCTGGTAGCGCGCCGGCGATGCCAGCGGAGATGACCGCCGCAAACGGCGTACCGGCCGCGCGCGCCTCGGCGAGCGCCTCTGCAGTGGCAGCCGCAGCGTTGGTGCGACCAATACCAGCAACAACCACATGCACCTCCGGCGCAGCAAGGCAACGCGTGCCGAGTGCGGTGCGTTCCGCTTCAACCGCGACGATGACCAGGATGCGTTTCATGCAGGCGCGCGAAGGAGCGCGGGTAGTTCAGTCAGCGCCACTGGGCGCTGCTCGCCGCTAGCAAGATCTTTCAACATGACACGACCCTCCGCCAATTCCGCGCCCAGGAGTACAGCAAATCGCGCGCGCTGCTTGGATGCATCGGCCAGCAACTTACCCACATTGCGGGTGACCTTGTAACTATGACGAACGTGCAAACCTTCGCCACGCAGCCGAGCAACCAAACGTGGCAACTCCGCATCGGCCGCTGGATCAGCAGTGGCAATCACGAACGCATCCGGACGCGGCAGTAATTCCGTGCCATCGGTTGGCAGGAGACCACGGTCTGCCAGTACCAGCCCCAGCACTACATCGCCCATACCGAAGCCGATCGCCGGCGTCTTCGGTCCGCCGAAGAGTTCAATGAGTCCGTCATAGCGACCGCCACCTGCAATGGCGCGTTCGCCGCCGGACGCTTCGTGAATCTCAAACACGGTGCCGGTGTAGTAGGCCAGACCGCGCACAATGCCAAGGTCAAATTCACACCATTCGGCGAGTCCAGCAGCGACCAGTGCATCGCGCAGAAGAACGAGCTCTGCCAACGAATCCGGGGCAATGCCCGCAGTGGTGGCCAGCACGCCAAGGTCATCAGCAATCTGCACGCGCGTTCGCACCACGGACTCAAAGCGCGCCAGTGCATCGCCCGCAAGACCCAGCGCTGCAGCGCGCTTGGTGAATTCCTCAGGCGGCATCTTGTCACGGCGGTCCAGAAGTTCAAACGCACCGGCTACAGATTCATCAGGAACACCCAGGGCACGCACCACATTGGCGGCGGCCACGCGGTGACTGATCTTGACACGTACGTCGGTAGCACGCAGGCCAAGCCGCGCGAGTGCCGAGACAGCGACGCCGATGATTTCTGCATCGATCGCCGGCCCTTCAGCGCCGAGAAGATCAACGTTCCACTGATAGAACTCGCGCAAGCGACCACGCTGCGGGCGTTCGGCGCGGAAGAAATTGGGGATCGCGAACCACTTGACGGGCATCGGTAACTGCGCAGCGCGCGCGGCGGCCATACGCGCGAGCGTCGGCGTGAATTCCGGGCGCAACGCGTAATCATCGCTTCCACCAGCGCGGCGGAAGCTGAAGAGTTCGTTCACAATTCCTTCGCCGCTCTTGGCGGTGTACAGCTCCAGGTGCTCAAAGGTGGGACCGTCGATTTCGTCGTAGCCAAACGCAATGCTGGCATCGCGCCACGCGCCTTCGATGCGACGGCGCACAGCCATCTCGGCTGGATAGAAATCGCGGGTGCCTTTCGGAGACTGGAACTTCATGGGACTATTTGCAATTTCATTGGGGCCAACCGCACAGGCCATTCAGCGCTTGGTGGGTTTGATAATGAGCGCGCACGCCAAACCAGACAACGTCCACGCAATCATTCCGTCAATGAATAAGAACATGGAGAATGCGTCGGGCAGGTGGAAGAAATTCCAGACCACTGCATGCGACGAAAGCATGGCGAACGCAGGGACCACAATTCCAAGCGCCAATCGATCTTGCAATCGCGCGCCGAACTTGCATGCCACGGCAATGATGCTGGCCAGAAGTGCGGTGCCGAAGAATTCAATCATGAAGCCGCGCACCAATACGGTCGGCGACATTGGGTCAACACCTTGGCGGCGCATGAGCACCAGCATGAGCGGACCCTTGCGGTGCTCTTCACGGTACGCGTTGGTAGCAATGGTGGATTGCTGCCCCGTCATGACTGCAGTGGCAGGCGGTGCGGGGTAGATGTACGCACCGTCCGTTGCGGACGCAGACTCAAAGGTGGCCGCCAATCCATCGCCGCCGGGGAGCGGCTTGATTGCAGAGTCATAGATACCGGTTGTCCAAGAAACCGCGCCCCAGCCAAAGGCAAGAACCGTACCGACAACGATGGCAATCAGCATGCGTATGGACATGCGGCAAGGCTAGCAAAATCGCGCGCGGGACTACTTCACTTCGGAAATGGCTACCGGCCGACGCGTTCGTGCGCAGCGAATGGCTGCCTCAAGAACCCGCTGTGTTTCATAGGCGTCCGCAAAATCAGGGATTGCTACCACTGGCTTCTTGCCACCGAGCACCATGACCGTGTCCGCAGCCTGGCTCACAAAGCAATGTTCGTAGCCAAGCACGTGCGCGGCGGGCCAATAGTTGCCCGCGTAGGGATGAGTGGCATCGGTGCACATCACTCGGCTCCAACCGCGCAGGCGGGCGGGCAGCGTGTGATCCCACCACTGCAGTTCGTTCATGCGCTCAAAGTCAAACTTCAGACTGCCCTTCTCGCCATTGATCTCGATCTGATTGCGATTCTGGTTACCCGTGGCGAGGCGCGATGCCTCAAAGCTGGCGATCGCGCCACCGGACATGCGCGCCATAAAGAGGACCGCATCATCCACGGTGCTCTTGCCCTTGCGGCTGCCACGCACGGCGCGCTTGGCGCCCTTGCCAGCAATGGCGCCGCCGGTTGATTCGATGATGTCGCGCTCCTTAATGAAGGTCTCCTCGATCGCGCCCACTACTTCGGTCACTTCTTCACCGGTAATGAATCGGGCCATATCAATGATGTGTGCATTGAGGTCGCCATGCGCCCCACTGCCCGCGAGTTTGCCTTGAAAGCGCCATAGAAGCGGCGTTGATGGACCGCCCCAATCCTGTAGGTAGCTCGCCCGCACATGGAAGATGCGGCCAAGTTTGCCTTCATTCACCAACTGATGGGCAAAGGCCACTGCCGGGCAACGGCGGTAGTTGAACCAAACGAATGTCTTAATCCCCTTGGCGGCGGCCTTCTTGGCGGCGTCGCGCATGCGGCGAGCGTCGTCAAGGGTGCCCGCGAGCGGCTTCTCACACGCCACATGCTTGCCGGCAGCAAGAGCGGCGATCGAAACTTCCGCATGGACGTGGTTGGGGGTGCAGTTGTCGATCAAGCCAATCTGCGGATCGGTGACCAAGTCTTGCCACTCGTCGCTGCAGCATTGCCACCCCCAGCGCTGCGAGAATTCAGCCACATCCTGCACTTTGGTGCCAGCCACCGCCCGCATATTCACTACCAGCGGGAGGTCAAAGAACCGCGGGGCGGACATCCACGCATTGCTGTGGGCCTTGCCCATGAACTTAGTGCCAACGAGCCCGATGCCAAGGGTGGTGTGCTTGATTGGGGACGGTCGCTTGGTGGTGGTCTTCTTGCTCATCGGGGGTCGCGCTTTCTGTAGGGCGCGTATCCTACTGATCACCTATGGGAACTTCCGAACACACCGAAATGTCATCCGCGATCACCACCCGCCTTGCACGCATTGAGCATGAGCTCGCCGCAGCGCGACGCGATGCCGTGCGCTGGCGCACCGGAACGATCATCTTGGGCGCAGTGGCACTCGCTGGCGGCTTGATTGCCGCAACGCAGGTGGCACGCGTTGAAGACGTGATCCGCGTTCGACGCCTTGAAGTTGTTGGCGAAGGCGACAAAGTGGTGATGCTGGCGCAAGCTGGTGACACCGGCGGTCAACTTGATGTCTGGTCCAAGGGCGGCGCCAACGTTGTTCGCCTATCGGCCGGCACGGATGGCGGCGACTTGGCCATCTGGAATTTGGTCGGCAAGCCAGTCGGCGGTCTCTTTGCAACACCGATCGGTGGTCGCGTTGAAATCGGAGATGTTGACGGCACCACGCTGGCAACATTCGCGCGTGGCGAAGAAGGCGGCGCGCTCATTTTGAATGGCTCGGGCAGCAACGCCAGCAGTCTTCGCGCTGAAGCGGGTGCCGGTGGAGCAGTCATCAGTATGCGGCGCCCCGGTGGCGAACTCGGCATGCTTGCCGGTGTGGCGCAAGGTGCTTCGGTACTTTCGATGCGCAATCAAGCCGGCAAGGAGATTGTCTATGCAGGTGGCGCGGAAGATCAGACGGGCACGCTGCGCATCGCTGATGCATCAGGCAATGAATGCGCGGCATTCCTCGCAGTTGCTGGCGGACATCTGACCTTGAAGGACGGCGCGGGTGCAGTAGCTGTTTCGCTTGCAAGCGCAGGCGCTGGCAAAGGCGGCGCCATTGAAGTGCTGAACGGATCAGGCGCTGCTGCCATTCTCATGGATACCAAGGAAGAAGGCGGCGGTCGATTCATGGTTGGAACTTTGACCGGCGCTCCAGCATTCATGGCTGAAGCAACCGGATCAGCAGGAACCCTTGCCGCCTACATGCAAGAGCGACGCGTGGCCGCCATTGGCGGAGGTAAGACGGGCGGGCTGATGAATCTGCTCGACACCACTGGTCAAGCAATCGTGGTCGCCGGAGCTGCAGTTGATGGCGACGGCGGCGCGATCAGTGTTCGCAATTCGCACGGGGTGCAGATCGGGCGCCTTGGCGTTGACGCAGCTGGCGCTGGCGAGATGGCCGTCTACAACGCATCGGCCACCATGAAGAAGATCATCGAGGCGCCGACGGCTGCCGCAAAGTAAAAGTGAGCACACCCATGACTACGACTGTTCAAGACATCGCGCGTGTTGTGTTGGAAGAGATCATCCCTGCATCGGGAAGTACGCCCGCACGCGTGCGCATCTCCATGCCCAACTCCGCATATCGCGTGGAGCTGGTGTTGGTTGGCGATGCCGCAACGCTTGCAACCAAAGTAGGCAAGCGCATCAATGGCTCCGTACGCGGTAAGGCGTTGCGCGCTTGGCACGCGAATGCCGGCGGATGCTTCATCGAACCAGTCTGGGGAACACCGCGAAGTGTGCAGGGGCGCGTACTGGCCGTTGACGTCACTGCCAACGCCGTACTTCTTGACCTGGCATTCCCAGCATGGGTCACCATTGAGCCGTCACAAACTGCGGGCTCATGGCAAACTGGCGACATGTTGAACTTCTATGTCGAAAGCGGCATGACCTTCACGCCGACCGCGTAACAGCGGACGGAGCCGCGGCACGACTGGCTGCGGGTTGCATGGCAAGGAAATTAGCAAGGAGCCGCGGACCCTCGACAGTGAGGAAACTCTCCGGGTGAAATTGCACGCCCTCAAGTGGCGCTGCGCCGACGGGTGCTTTCCAACGGATACCCATGATCTCATCACGCTCAGTACGAGCGGTGACTTCAAAGTCCGGGTGCACCGTGGCTGGGTCAATCACCAGCGAGTGGTAGCGGGTTGCGACGAAGGGATTGGACATGCCAACAAAGAGTCCGCGGCCATCATGATGAATGGGGCTGGTCTTGCCGTGCACGGCGATATCGTTGCGACGTACGGTCATGCCGTGGACGTCGCCGATCGCTTGGTGACCGAGGCACACGCCGAGCGCGGGGATGTGACCCTTGAAATGCGAAAGTAGCGCGCCGCTGATGCCGGCCTCCTTCGGCGTGCACGGACCTGGCGAGATCACCAAGTGTGTGGGTGCAAGCGCCTCGGCCCCCGCGACATCGATGGCATCATTGCGGATGACTTCGATGCGCAAGCTCGGGTCGATCTCGCTGAAGCGCTGGACGAGGTTCCAGGTGAACGAGTCATAGTTGTCAATCAGGAGGAGCACGGGAGGGGCAATCATAGGGAGCCGGAAAGCGCGCCGCAGTAAATAGGTGCCGTTCACCACTGTCCCCATTTTCGCCGTTGAAGTGAGTTGAGTCGTCCACCGCCCCCTCCGTTGCGCGCGGGACCCTCGGACGCGGACGGCTGCGCTCCACAAGGTTCCGCTTAGCCTCGGGCGAATCTGTTCGTCCGGTTGGCACCCACGGGGCGTACGTCCAACTGCCGGACTTCTCAGTTTCACACGCCGCTTACCGAGGATCCCGTGCTCACTGCGGGGGCTCGAACACGCAGGACGCGTGCATCCACAGTTTGGAACTCGTTCACCTGGCCGCAAGCGCCGAAGAGGACAGGGCCGCGCTCAGCGGCCGTCCTCGTAAGGCGGATGCGGGCCAGTACGCAGGCGCAATGCCACAACTGACCCACGACAAACCTTGATGCATCAACGCGATCCCTGGCCGCAGGCGCCGGAGAGGATAGGGCCGCGCTCAGCGGCCATCCTCGTAAGGCGGATGCGGGCCAGTACGAAACCGTGATGCATCAACCCCGACCAGTACGAAATCGTGTTGCATCAATGCGGGCCAGTACGCAAACGTGATGTCACATGCTCAAGCGGCTTCGAGCTTCGTTCCTGCCACGCCATCCGTGGTCACTAAGAACAGGTCAGCGCAAATTGGATACGGCAGGCGCTGGTACTCCTGCTCGGCGCGCGCACGGAGGCGCTCGACGAACGGTTCTGGATCGCCAGTCATTGCTAAGAACATGTCGCGCGCCGGTGCGGCAACGTAGAAAGTCTTTCCAAGCTGCGCTGAAAGGCGTGAGTGCAGATCGCCAAGCAAGAGGCGTGCCGCGTCGTAGCCGTCGTGCATACTGATGATGGCCGCACGACCGCCTTCGTTCGAGCGAACCACTTGGACATCCAAGTTCGGCGCGTAGCGATCAAGGTTGGCGCGGGCAATTTCTTCAAGATCGTCAGCCGTTACACCCCAGCGGATCATCTGCTCGGTGCTGATGGAAACCGTGTAGTGAGGCATGTCCATGACGAAGACAATGACGGTGTCATTCACCCACTGAACATGAGCCACATGCTCGCGGTCGAGCGTTTGGAAGATGTTTCCGGGTTGAATCCGCGGCATGATCCGCGACTTGGCCACTGCAAACGGAATATCGAGCGTGCTCATCTGATCGCCTTCAAGGACGCGATCGATGTGATGCTCCACCGTCTCAAGCCAGGTTTCTGGGGCGCGCTGCACGGTGCGCCACAGGTTCTCAAGGCCCATGTGCCGTCCGTCGATCGTGAGCACCAACGTGGTCACCAATTCCACCGATCGGGAACCGTGGCGGCGGCGCACCAGTTCATAAACGGCGGTACTGAATTGCTCGGGGGTGTCGGGGAACTGGCTCATGGTGTGACTCCTGAAAACTCGCCGACGCCCCGAATGTGAGGCGCCGTCGGTTGGAATGTCAGATACAGGACCCGGCATGTGAAGGAAGAATCAAGTAATTTCAAGTTCTGAACGGTGGACTGCGCCGTCTGCGACGCCTGCCCACCCCCCGCTCATCCCCCTCCGAGCCTCAATTGCCATGAAAAACGTCCTTCCAGAGTTCTTTGCCGCGCCCGCCCGTCGACTCTTAGTTATCGCTGGTCCGTGCATTTTGGAGGACTCGGCGACCAATGAACGCATCGGCACCGTGGTCCGAGATGCGTGCCACGCCTTGGATCTGCCCTACGTATTCAAGGCGAGCTTCGATAAGGCCAATCGCAGCAGCATCCACGGTCATCGCGGCCCTGGGCTGGAGCGTGGCATGGAAGAGATGGCGCGCCTGCGCGAGAAACTTGGCGTTCCAGTGACCACCGATATCCATGACCCGGCGCAAGCAGCGCCGGTGGCGCGCGTGGTCGACCTGTTGCAGGTGCCCGCATTCCTGTGCCGGCAGACGGATCTGCTGGCAGCCGCGGCGGCGACCGGCAAGCCCGTCAATGTCAAGAAGGGGCAGTTCATGGCTCCGGAAGAGATGCGCAACGTCCTCACCAAACTGGCGGAAGGTGGCTGCACGCAGCCCATGCTCACCGAGCGCGGCACCTTCTTTGGCTACCACCGTTTGGTCACGGATTTCATCGGTCTCGGCGACATGATGGCGCTGGGTGCTCCGGTGTGCTTTGACATCACGCACAGCACGCAGTTGCCGGGCGGCGCCGGTACCGCAACAAGCGGTCGCCCTGAGCGCGCCGGCATCCTGGCAAACGCGGCGGTTTCGGCCGGGGTGCAAGCGATCTTCCTTGAATGCCACCCGGATCCAGCCAAGTCCAAGAGCGACGCGGGCACCATCCAGCCACTTGCAGAAATCCCTGCGCTACTCAAGAGATTGAAGGCCATTCGGACTGCATTGACCGCCTAGACTCGGGATCATGGCCGCCCCGTTCAGACCCTGTGATCATTGCGCGAAACCCGCAGTGGTGCACAACACCGTCATCGTCAATGGACAGATGAACGAGGTGCACCTGTGCGAAGATCACGCGGGCGCAGCGGGCATTCAAATGCCGGGGCAGGCACCGATCCACCAGCTGCTTGGTCAACTTGCGCAAGTTGCGGTGACGCGCCCCCGCGGACCAGCATGCCCGGAGTGCGGGCACACCTTCCATGACTTTAAGACCAGCGGACTGCTTGGCTGTCCTGCGTGTTATGACGCGTTTGCCTCCACTGTTGGACCAGTGATCGAACGATCCCATGGCGGTGCATCGGAACACATTGGCAACGTGCCCGCGCGTGCCGACGATGCCAACCAACGCGCCGCGCTCTTGCAACAACTGCTGCGGGAACTGGAAACCGCCGTCTCCGCAGAGCAATACGAACGCGCGGCACAGTTGCGCGATCGAATCAAGGATCTACGGCCGACCAGTGCCGCCCGAATCGATGCCGCACCATGACTGACCTCACCGCCATGATGGCCGGCGACCGCGATGTGGTGATGAGTTGCCGCGTTCGTCTGGCTCGCAATGTTTCTGGATTTCCATTCGTTGGACGCGCCACCCATCCGCAACGACGCGAAGTGCTTGAAACGGTGCGCGCTGCTGCTGGCCCGGACGAAGCAAGCGTTGGACTGGTGGGCGGCGGACGCGTCGGTGCAAGCACCGCGGAATCGCTTGCATGGGTCGACCTTGCCGCACTACCCAAGCGCGATCGACAACTTCTGTGGGAACGGCACCTGATCTCGCGACAGTTTGCAGAGGGTGATTCGCCGCGCGCCGTAGCAGTGACTCCTGACGAGCGATTCTCCCTCATGGTGAATGAGGAAGACCACGTCCGCATTCAAGTGTTGCGTACCGGCAACCTGCTCCGCGAGGCATTCGATGCCGCCGTTCGTGTGGACGCCACACTGGGCTCCCGGCTTGACTTTGCGTTCCATCCCAAGTGGGGCTATTTGACTGCGTGCCCAACCAATGTGGGGTGCGGAATTCGCATCGGCGTCATGGTGCACTTGCGCGCGTTGCGCGTCACCAATGAAATTGAAAAGGTCAAGCGCGCCGCCAAGGAACTGCACCTCGCAGTGCGCGGATTCCACGGCGAAGGCAGCGAAGCCACTGGTGATTGGTTCCAGATTTCCAATCAACGAACACTCGGAGTGACCGAAACTGGTCTGCTCGAAGAGTTTGCCGGGCGCATTGTTCCTGCCGTGGTGGCCTACGAACGTGAAGCACGGCGCGTGTTGCTGGAACGGCAACGCACGCTGCTTGAGGACCGTGTCTTTCGTGGCATTTCGCTGTTGCGGTCAGCCCGACTGCTGGGGCTAGACGAGGCGATGAAACAACTTTCCAGCGTGCGTCTTGGTGTGTGCCTGGGGTTGATTCCGGACGTGGGGCTCGACACGCTGAATCGACTGACGATTCAACTGCAGTCCGCACACCTCCGCGCTGGAGAATCCGGCATTGAGTCCGATGACGATGAGCGTGCAGCGCGCGCACGCGTTGCGCGCACGATCCTTGGCGAGCAGTGATTGTGTTCGAACAGGTCTCGTCAGGCCCCAACAAAGATTCGATCGGCGCTGGCTGCGAAGTCGAAGTCCTTGTCGGAAATCCCGCCCGCGTCGTGGGTACTCAACGCAAGCGTGACCTTTGAATATCGCACCATGATGTCGGGGTGATGCTGCACGCGTTCCGCTTCCGCGGCCACCTTGTCCACAAAGCGCATGGCGTGTAAAAAGTCTTCAAAGGTAAACGTGCGCTGAATGACTGCCCCACTGCGCGTCCACTCCGCGAGAGTGGCGAGTTTCGTCTGAATCTGCTTGGCCGTTAGGCGGGACATAGGCTTACAAATATACCGCGAAGCCGACAGCAGAACGCATCACCCGCTCTATCCTGCGCAGGTCGCGCACGCCGCGCCCTCATCCCTGACCAAGGAATCGCCTATGCACCCTCGATTTACGATCCTCGCCATTGCTACCGCCGTCACGTGCACGGCCTGCGATTCTTCGGCGCTGAAAGATGGTGGAACCTGGGACACCACCATTGCCGGCTCGCCCTTTCACCTGACCGTGAGTTCAAGCGACCCCACTCGGCAGCGCGGACTGGGGGCGGTCGCCGATATTCCAACAGACGGCGGCATGGTGTTTGTCTTCCCCGACTCTGCCATTCGCGGGTTCTGGATGAAGGACTGCGTGACTGACATGGACATCATCTACATCGACCCCATGGGGTACGTGACTGCGATTTACACCATGACTAAGCAGCCCCTACGTGGCGCGGATGAATCACAAACGACCTATGAGGGGCGCCTAAAGCGCTACTCAAGCGTCACCCCCGCGCAATACGTCATCGAGCTGCGCGCTGGTCGTGCCAACGAACTGAAGATCAAGACCTCGCAGAAACTACCAATTGATGCAGCCGCACTCAAGGCGGCGATTCGATGACCGACCCCATGCGTGCGCGCAACGGTGCGCACCCCGTGCGTATTGCCATTAGCGCTACGCCGCGTCGCGAGGAACGTGGGCAAGCACTCGCGCGTGAACTCCCTGCGCTGATCGGAAGTGGAACGGTTGCTGAGTGGCATGCACTGCCAGACGCCCGCACGTGTTGCAGCGCCGGCACTACCGCGCTGGTTGTTCTCTTGGATGCACGCGACGTGCCCACCGGACTGTCAGCACTTCTTGATGCTGCCGAGGAAGCACATCTCGCAGTGCTGCTACTCATCGACGATGGCGGACGACGCCGTGCCAGCACGGAAACCGCAGCGGTTGAATCGATCGACGCGGATGACTCCACCGTGGCCGCCGTACTGCGCGGGATGATTGGACGACAACCAGAAATTGAGCGCCTTGGCCGTGAATTGACAATTGCCACACGCTTTACCGGCGGGCTGCGCAGTGAGATTTCCCGCATGCAAGAAGAGCTGCAACTCGCAGCGCAAGTGCAGCGGGAGTTTCTACCTCGCTCGTTCCCCGAAGTGGGCGACGTACGCGCCGACGCATTCTGGCGACCCGCCAGCTACGTCTCTGGGGATATCTACGACGTCGTGCGCCTTGACGAACGACACGTTGGCGTCTTCATCGCCGATGCAGTCGGCCACGGCGTTCCGGCCGCCCTGCTGACGATGGTGATTTGCCGTGGATTGCCATCGAAAGAAGTTGGCAACGGAACCTATCGAATCATTCCGCCGGGCGAGGCGCTGGCACGCATCAACACGGACATGGTCACGCACCAGGGCCGAACCACGCGCTTTGCAACCGCGGTGTACTGCATCATCAATACCAGTACCGGACACGCCGTCATGGCCGGCGCTGGCCATCCGCCACCGGTCATCCTGCGCGCGAGCGGCGAAACGGAACTCATACAAACACCTGGGGGACTGCTTGGCGTGTTTGAGGGCGAAAGTTACGAGGATGTGCAGTTTCAATTGCTTCCGGGTGATCGATTACTGATTTACTCCGACGGTTTCGAACAAGCATTCCCTGGCGATCCTTCCGGCTCACGCCAAGCGCGTTTGCCTTCCAAGCGGTACTTGGATGAATTTGTAGCCGTCCGTGCTGCGCCCACGGCCGCGGCGCTGGTGCAGCAGATTGCCCGCCGCGTGGACATGCAATTTGGAAGCGTGCACCAAGCGGATGATCTCACCTTGCTAGTGATTGAACGACTGCCTGAAGGGATGACCCCTGCGTGAAATTCCAACTGCTGGGGGCAGTAGAACCTGAGGCAGCACCGATTGCCATCGGCGCGTGGTGTGTGGCTCTGTTGTTCTTCTGGTTGTGGTGGAGTCGACTGCGCTTTGCACGGCTCTTGCGAGATGTTCCAACCACGCCAATTCGCGGGGTCTTTGTTGGACTGGTCGAAACCAGCGGCAAAGTTGAGCATGACGATCCACTAACCGCCCCACTGAGTCAGACGCCCTGTGTGCAGTACGGATGGTCCGTCAGCGAACAGTGGCGGCGCACGCAAACATATAAAGATTCCAAAGGCAAGACACAGACTCGAGTCATCACTGGGAGCGACATCGTTGCGTCCGGTGCTGCCGAAGTCGATCTGCGCCTCCGCGATGAAACTGGTGCGATCATCGTGCGCGTGAACGGCGCTTCGTGGACAAGCAAGAACACCTTCAGCCGCACCGCCACGCGTGGTGATTCGCTCTATCACACGCAAGCACCGGAACGCGTGGTGGCGGGCAGCACCGGTCGCCGAACCTTTAGTGAAAGTTCCGTACCAATCGGATCGACCGCGTGGGTCATGGGCAATGCGCGCATTCGAAATGATGGTCAAGCGCTGGAAATTGGCAGCGGTGGCGAAGAAGGCGTGTTCATGATTTCATTGTCCGGCGAAGCGCGCCACAGCATGATTGCCCGTGGCTTAGCTATCACTGGATTGGTACTGGGTACGGGATGCGCGTTGGCGGCCGGCGTGGTGCTGGCGGGGTTGGCGCGGCAAGTGCTGCCTCGATTTACCGAGGAACAGGCAATCATGCTGACAGTGGTGGCAAACGGCGCCGTATGGATCATGTTGATCACCGTCATGTGGAGCTTCATTGTTCGTAACGGTGCCGTACGCGTGCGAACCCGCTGGGAGCGTGCCGCATCGCTGGTCGACGTGGAGTTGCGCCGCCGCGCAGACTTGGTTCCCAACTTGGTGGCGGTGACTCGCGCCAGCGCTGCGCATGAGGCATTTGTGCAACGAGCGGTTGCCGAATTGCGGGCCGGCGCGGCATCGCAGGGAGTGTTTCGCATCTTGATCGAGCGGTATCCCACCCTCACTGCCGATGCCGCGTTCCTGATGCTGCAGCAGCAATTGGCGGACACCGAATCACGGATTGCTCAGGCGCGGATCTTTGAGATTCAGAGTCGCGAACGGTTACTGGAGCGATTGCAATCATTCCCCGAAGGATTGATCGCGCGGGTCATGGGCGTTTCGCGCCCGCCGCCAGCATTCGCTGCACCTGCACCGCGATCATCTTCGCCATCGGATCGCTCTCCAGGTTGACGCGGCTACCCGCCTGACGATCGCGGAGTCCCGTCTTGGCAAGCGTGGTAGGAATCAGCGCTATCTCAAACCATCCGCTGCCCGTGGCGGCGATGGTCAGACTCACGCCATCAACGGCAATGCTGCCGCGATCAACCGCCAGATCCATGACGTCCGCGGGGGCGGCTATCCGTGTGCGCCACTCGCCGCCGGCGGTTGAAACAGCAAGCACCTCGCCGACAGCATCGACATGGCCCTGAACAATGTGCCCGCCGAGCAGGGTTGCGGCGGTCGCAGCGTGTTCCAAGTTCACTTCTTCACCAGCGGCCAGCGCTCCGATCGTGGTGAGTGAAAGCGTCTGCGGAATGACATCAAAGGCGAGCACGCCCCCCGCGCCGGGCGCGGCAACCACCGTCAGGCAGCATCCATTGATGGCTATTGAATCACCACCGGCAGGCACATGCGCCCATCCGCAGGCGTCGATTTCCAAGCGCGCACCCCATGCTTGCGGGCGCAGGCTGACAACGCGGCCTTGATGCTCGATGATTCCGGTGAACATAGTTCGCGTCGATCAGTACGCGCGTACGACCGCTGCACCGGGATAGTAGGTTCGCAGGATCAGGAGCGAATTCGCGCCGGTCCGGGCCATGGACTGTGCGCCGAATTGGCACATGCCCACGCCGTGGCCGAAACCCTGCCCGACGAACTGGATTTCCGTGCCTTTCATGGTGACCTTCAAGAGGTGGCTGCTGTTCAGACGGTCCTTTGGGGTTGGCTCTCCCTCGCGGGCGTAATTCACCGCTCGTCGAAAGTCTTCGGCGCGCAACTGTAAGACGCGACCGGTGGAATCATGAATGGCCAGTCGCGTGGGACGGTTTGCGGCATTGACCGACATGATGTCGATGGAGCGAATCGATTGCAGTGCGGCAAGTTCCGAAAGAGGCGCATCGTCGGCGATGTCCACAATTCCATTGCGAGCCGGCACCTGCGCAGCAGGTTGCACCGGCGCCACTGGCATGCCCACTGCGGCGGGCACGCTCGTTCCGCCTGCAGCTGGCGATGGGGACGCCGACGTACGCGCGCGCGCTCCAACCGCTGGCTCCGAAGTAACACTTTCAACTTTCAGGGCGTTTGCTGCGGCCACTGATGCCGAAGCAGTCGTTGTGATCGGGGTAGCGGTTCCCCTGAGTGGCGACGCGTTCTTACCGATCGCGGCTCCATCAACCGCGGTCACCGCGCGTGCGGGCTGCATCCGACCGTCGCGCTCCACTTGCGCCACACGGACAACTTGCGCCTCGCGTTCCGCTTGCGCCTCGCGTTGATCGGTTGCCCAACGGCGAATGCGTTCGCAGATGACGGCGTTGGCAAATGACTGCTGCCAACGGAAGCGCGGCGCGTCAGCACAACAATCGCGGTGAGCTGAGTCTGCGGTCGCTCCGGCAGCCAGCGGCGCGATGCCATGATTTGGATTCCGTGTCAGTGATTCCGCAGCGTTCGCTGGCGTACCGCCGCACGTACTTGAGTAATAGCAAGGAACCACGCGCCCTTCAAAGCTGAGCACCATGCCACGGGTTGCCTGCACCGCCTCGCGCGGCTTGGGATCTTTGGTGACTCCCACCCATGCTTGGCTCGCTTCGCCGGCAATCATGTCGTAGTGACGCACCGAACTCCAATGCGCGTGTTCGCAAATCGCAAAGCTGCGCGCGGCGATCGCTTGCGCTTTGAACACTTCCAAGTCCCACGAAAGGAACAGTTCTTTAGCCAACACGCCTGGCAAGTAGCGCTCGAGGGGGACATCAATCACCACATCAATCGCACCCGGTACGCCCGGCTCGTCGGTCAATGGCACCAGACGCAGCGGTCCCGGCCAGTCGGTGCTATCGAACGTCACCACTCCGTGAACACCAGCGGGCGGATGAAATTCAATCGGGCCGGCCAGCACCATGTTAAGAGTCGCCGCTCGCTTCGATCCGGCAAGCTCTACCACGCGCCAACCGTTGGCTGTTTGACGAACATCAACCGGGGTACGCACTGCACGCGGAGTAAGCCCCGCGCCCTGCATCATCAACTTGCCGGACGGATTGGTGAGGCGCACCAATGGGCTCGCGCTACGCAGCGCGGCAACGCGAATACGCACGTCCGGCTCAGTGCTTGGTACGGCGGGGCGTTGTTCAAAGACCGGAACAACCGGCGCAACCGCGATCACCGGCGCGGCTGGCGCTGCCGGCGTAACGGCCACGGGTGCCGATGGCAGCGCACGGCGCGTAGCGGTCGGATCCTTTGCTACGGGATCGGGCGCGCAGCCATGAATCACCAGCGCGGCGCCGAGGGATGCCCACACCGCTGTCGACGCAAGGTCAGCAAGCGGAAGGCGCTGTCGAATTCGAGTGGGGAAGTTTGCCATACCTTCCTTGGATCGGCACTTTCCTGCATCCTGCGGGAGAGTTTGCGCGCGGCCGGACGCTATTCCGCCATCGGCCGCGCGCGCTACTGCGGCACGCTACACATCAGCTCGGGGATCAGCCCAAGCATCCACGCAGCGTGCCCCACAAATCAGTCCAGTTCACGGAGCGAAAGACCCATCTCAACCAGCTTGCGCTTGATCTCGTCAAGCGAGTTCTGGCCGAAGTTCTTGACTCCCATGAGTTCCGCCTCGGTGCGAGCGGCGAGTTCGCCGATCGACTGAACGCCCAAGAGCTGCAAGGCGCGGCGGGCGCGCACGGACAGATCCATGCTGCCGACTGGCTTGGCAAGCGTCCCGGCGTCAACGCGGTCCGTCAGGCTATCGATGTACTCCTTGGCGGCGCGTGCAACAAACCCTTGATCGAGACCTTCGCCGAGGCGAAGTCCGCGCTGGGTGAGCATGGCCTCAATCTCAACAAGGCTGGTCTCGCCAAAGTTCTTGTAGGAGAGGAGTTCTGGCTTGGTGATCATCAACAGATCGCGCAGCGTCCGGATGTTCATCTTCTTGAGGCAGTTGCGACTGCGGACACTCAACTCAAAGTCGGTGACCGGAGTGTCAAGCTCAGCCTTGCGCTTGGCTTCGTCGCGCTGGTCGCCTTCGTCGTAGAGGGCTTCCTTGCTGGCGCCGACATCCTTCATGAAGAGTCGCGCGCGTGCGTGGTTCGGCTGTGACTCAAGCACCTTGCGAAGGCATCGCTCGGCATCGTGCATTTCGCCACGATCCTCATGCAGAACTGCCAAGTTCACCAGTGCATTGATATGCGGCTCGGTGCGCTTGCTGAGCACCGTGTAGTACTTGATTGCCTCGTTCTCTTCGCCCACCATGTCGAGCATGTAGGCCAAGCGGAACAGATGCTCCGCCTGCGCATCGCGCTCAACTGCAGCGCGGAAGTGTTCGATGGCCGCAACGCGGTCACCGGTCTTCTCGCACTCGAGGCCCTTCTTGAAGTGGCTCGCTGCGCCCTGTGGATCGCTTGCCGTGGTGGTACCGCCGATGACCGTGTCCAGAGCAGAAGTAGCCATTGCTCGAGTAGCTCCTGTAAGTTGAGATGCACCCGAAAGTTGGGCACAAGTCCCGAAGTGTAGCGCAGCCTGCGTGACATTGCGCCCGCTAGGGGTTATTGAGCCAGCCAGACCCGCGTCACTGCCTCAGAAGTGCATCGCGGGCAGTTCGTGGATTACCCGGCTGCCGCGGCGGCTGCCTCGCGCGCCGCCTCTTCCTCGGGCGTTTCCAAGACGGTGATGGTTCGCCATGCCCCCTGTCGCCAACGCAACGCCATGGCACCTGCCATGACAACGATGTACACGGTTGACGCGATCCACGGCCCCAACGGACCAAGACCAGGCGCGAACGTCACCAGCCCCCATCCACCGCCGACAATCAGCACCCAACTCAGTACCACCGTCAACAGCCCTGGCCAGAACGTGTCCCCTGCTCCACGCAGCGCACCAATGAAGACAATGCCAATCCCATCAAAGGCCTGGAAGAATGCTGCCGCAATCATGAACGCCGAGCCGGTTGCAATCACCTGCTCAGTCACGTGGGGCGCCGTGTGCTCGCCACTTGCAAAGAGGGCGATCATCGGGCCACGGAACGCCAACATGAGAACGCCGCACGCACTCATATAGATGACGGTCATCACCAGTGCGATCCGTGCGCGCTTTGCAGCGATGTCCGGCTTTCCTGCGCCCATATATCGGCCCACGATGCTGGTGACCGCAATGCCAAGGCCAATCGCCGGCATGAACGAAAGGTGCATGTAGCGAAGCGTGGCCCAACCCGCGCTCAACGCAATGTCACCAAATCGACCGACCAAGACGCTCATGAAGATGGCCCAGGTGATGATCTCGCTGCCTTGCTGAACGGCAGACGGAATTCCAAGGCGCAGCAAATCACGGACTGCGTCGCGATCGAATCGCCAGGAACGCCGAATGCCAAACTCTTGGTCCATCCGGCGGCTCAGAAAGATTGCTAACGGAAGCCCGGCCTCAATAGAAGTACCAAGCACGGTGGCAAGCGCGGCACCTGCAACGCCCATCGGCGCGATGCCAGGGACGCCTGGCAGCCCCAGTGATGGAAGGCCCACATGACCAAAGATAAACGCGTAATTCAATACCAGGTTGACCAGATTCCCGGCGATCGCTGCCACGGTGATCACACCAGGGCGCTGAATGCCAAAGAAGAAATTGCTCATCGCCTTGCCGATCACCACCGCCACGCCGCCAAAGATCAGGATCTCTGCGTAGGCAGTTTCAAGTTCGGTGGTGCGTGCGGAGTGACCCATCATGGAGAACAATGCGGGCAAGCAGAGTCCGAACGGAACCAGCAGCACTGCCCACGCCAATACGCCAAGCCAAAGCCCTGCCCATCCGTATCGCGCCACCTCATGTGGCCGCCCCGCACCGATCGATTGACTGACAAAGGTGTTCACTACCGACAGCACACCAACCACGGCAATGATGGCTGCCCAACTCCACACGCTGCCGTTGCCCTGCGCGCCGACTTCAATCGGACCAACCTGTGACACCATCACCGCGTCCACAAACTGCATCACCGTGTAGGAGAGCATGGTGACTACGGTGGGCCATGCAAGCGACCACACCTCGCGGACGGGACCCATGGCGGGCACACCGATAGCGGAGGCGGATGCTTCACTGTGCATGGAAGACGATTCGGTCGAAATTCAGTGAATTCAAGCCACTGCGCGGCCAATTCGCTTCGCAGCCATGCGCTCAGCGCCAGGGAGACGAATGCGCTTGACCAGACCCACTGCAGCGAGCGAGCGGATGGTGATCCAGCTCAGATCAAACTGCCACCACTGCAGACCGTGACGCGCGCTCGCTGGGAACGCGTGATGATTGTTGTGCCAGCCTTCGCCCATGGCCAGAATGCCCATGATCGGATTGTTACGGCTATGGTCGCCAGAGCGGTACGTACGCGATCCCCAAATGTGGCACACGGAATTGATGCTCCACGTGGCATGGTGAACCAAGAACATACGAATGACGCCGCCCCAGATAAATCCAAGGAACGCGCCCTTCCAGCCGCCATCAACCAGTCCACCGATCACTGCAGGAACAACGAAGCCCATGAGAACCCAGAGCGGGAAGAGCTTGCTGATCATCCGTGCGCGCGGATCAGCAGCGACATCGGGGGCATACTTCTTGACGCTTGATGCAATGTCGTCGTTACTAAAGAGCCAACCAACGTGCGAGTGAGTGAAACTGCGGATCCATCCGATGATCCCCTTCTGGCGACCAGCGTGCGGTGAATGCGGATCTTCAATGTCATCGGAATGCAGATGGTGACGACGATGCGTAGTGACCCACCACAGGAGCGGGCCCTGCACTGCCATGGAACCGCAGATGCCCGCAGCCCACGCAACGGGAGCCGACGCCTCGAATGACTTGTGTGTGTAGAGACGGTGGTAACCGATGGTAATACCCATCGAAGTCATGAAGTAACCGACGATCATCATCGTCAGGTCTGTCCATGAGAAGTAGCCACCCCATGCGTACCAAATTGCTACGGCAAGGACCACGGGCGGAACCACCACCGCGATCAGCGTAAGAATCTTGACGTTGTTACCAACTTCGCCAACGGGCTCATGGTCGTGGCTGTAGAGCACGTGAACATCATCATGCTCATCGATATCGTGATGCGCGTGCGGAAGATTGCTCGGTGCCTTGGGTAGGTCGGTGACAGTCATGGAGCGAAAGCGTAGCGCGGACGTACCAACAATCCAATAGAAGAAGCGCTATTTCGT
>JBIKZY010000142.1:0-5568 GCA_044354475.1 Phycisphaerales bacterium | reverse complement strand
ATCCATTCGTTGCTCTGCGTGCCGCCACAGTGAATCCTGTTCGCCACTATGGACTGCCGTGCGGTCTGCTGCGCGAAGGCGATCGGGCTGACATGGTGCTTGTGGAAGATCTCGTTTCTTTCAAGCCAGTGCGGACATGGATTGCCGGGGAATTGGTAGCGGAGGGCGGGCGCTCCTGTATCGCGCTCCGGCCATCGCGGACACCGAACGCGTTTCGCACCGGTACGTTCGTAGCAAGTGACTTTCGTGTGTTGCCTCCGGTGCGCGGCGCAGGAAGTGACGCAAGTAACGCCCCAGTGACTGCCCATGCGATAGTCGCGGAGGATGGGCAGTTAGTCACCGGATCCATCGACGCACCGATGCACGTCACCAATGGAGTGATTGAGCCAGACCCGTCACAGGACATCCTGCTGGTCGCCGTGGTGAATCGCTATTCCGCGGCCCCCCCAGCGATGGCATTCATCCGTGGATTTGGGCTGACGCACGGCGCCATCGCCTCAAGCGTTGCACATGATTGCCACAACGTTGTTGCTGTGGGTGCCTCACGTGAAGCAGTGGCTCATGCGGTCAACGCGGTCTTTGCAGAGCGCGGCGGCCTAGCCGTTTCTGATGGAAGCGCCGCCGGCACGCAAACATTGGCGCTGCCGATTGCGGGCTTGATGAGTGACCGTCCGGCGGAAGAAGTGGGTGCGGCCTATGCGCAACTCAGTCGAACGGCCAAGCTCTTGGGGTCACCCCTGCGTGCGCCGTATATGACCGCTGGGTTTATGGCGCTGTTGGTGATCCCGGCGCTCAAGCTCAGTGATCGCGGACTATTTGATGGAAGCAAGTTTGCGTTCACGCCCGCGGTGATCTGAGCACCGCCGTAGCAATATCGCGGGTGATTTCAGCAACCAGTTTCGCCAGCATTTCTGTTGGCCATGCTCCATTTCCTGGAGCACCTTCAGCGATGTGCGCCGCTTGAAGTTGAACAGTGTTGGCCAACATGGTTGCCATTGATCGGAACTCCGCGCCACTGAAGCCGCTCGCCGCTGCTGCGCTTGCCGGAGCTTGCGCCACTGCATCAAGATCCAGTTCCAATGTTGCTGCGCCACCAGCCAGATGCGCGGCCGCCAGTTCGGCCATACGCAGCGGCGTTACGCCGCCACGGAGCATTGATTCAAAGGTGAATGCGGCGGTGCGTTCATCACGTTCAATGGCGGTGATGATTGACTGTGTCGCCCACGCTTCACTCATGCCAACCACCGCGTATCGGTCCAGGTGGCCATCAGCGCGCGCGTACGTGAACGCATTGCCAGAGTGTCGGCCTTCGCATGGTCGGAGATCGGCGTGCAGATCAATATTCACGCAGTTAACCGACTGCCCCGAAGCACGTGCGCATCCAGCAAGAATGCCATACGCATTGTTGTGGCCACCGCCAATCACAATCGGCACCACACCTGAGCGGCGCAACGCTTCAATGACACTTGCCACACGGCGATCAATTTCGCTGACCATTTCACGCAGAGTCACCAGGGCCTCGGTGCGTGCCCGTGGTCCACCAATTGTGGCGTCAATACCCTTGGCGGCTTTGTTCAGGTCGCGTAAATCAATGCATCCAGCGACCGCCACCGTCGCCCCATCCAAGAATGTGTTTGACTGCATGTTCAGGAAGCGGGGCAGAAATGCCCGCCACATGCGACGTGTGCCGCCGCGGCCGAGATTGGCGCGAACACCGATGTCTTCCGGGATTCCCACGAGCACAACCTGTGTTCCTGCCGGAGTTTGCCCATCGGGTCCAACGATGCCGACCCGTTGCCCAAGACGCACCTCGTCATCACGGAGGGTGGTCATCGTGCGGATTTCATCCGGTGTTGGTGTTCGCAGGTGTTCCACGCGCACAAGTGTACGGAGCACCGAATCTCCGCGAGCCCTCAACCGCTCTACGGGAAGCCTGTATACGAAGGACATGGAACAGCCATCGCCCGCCGCTTCGGAATCTACGCACGCGCCCGTGACCAGTGCCGTCCCCACGGTCATAGCCGGTCGCCGTGACTTTCTTCGCAATGCCATCATCGGTGCCAGCGCACTGACCGCGATGCGCGCGGCGTTTGCTGGACATGCGCTACCGATTGTGCAGTCCACAACCGCTACACCAAGTGCAGGTGCGGCAGCTTCTCCGGGCAGCGTGGTGCCCGGCACCATCCGTCTCGCACATCTCACCGATATCCATGTGCAGCCGGAGCTCGGTGCCGAGGCCGGTATGGCCAGCGCCTTTAATCACGCGCAGACCATGAAGCCAGACCTGATCATCACTGGCGGTGACGCGGTAATGGATGTGTTCGAAGCGAAGCGCGCCCGGGCGGAGCAGTTGCGCGCCATCTTCCAAGGCACGCTGAAGCGTGAGTGCGGGGTGCCCGTGCACCACGTCACTGGAAATCACGACATCCTCGGTTGGAATCGTAAGAAGAGCGAATCCACCGGTACGGAGGCAGACTGGGGGAAGCGCTTCGCGTGTGATCTCTTTGGCGTCGCTCGCAACTACTACACCTTCGATCATGGCCCATGGCGATTCATTTGCCTCGACAGCGTGCAACCGAAGGGCGATGGCTACACGGCGTACCTTGATGATGCGCAGTACGAATGGTTGCAGCAAACGCTGGCTGCCACGCCAAAATCCATGCCGATAGTGGTGGTTTCGCACATTCCAATTCTTTCGCTGACTGCACTCACCTACGGCGCGCCGCGCTCACGCGAGCATGTTGGCACTGATACCGTCATCTATCACGGCGAAATGCACACCGACGCCACGCTGCTCCATGATCTCTTCAAACAGGCTGGCAATGTCAAGGTGTGCCTGAGCGGGCATGTCCATCTCCTTGACCATTGCATGATTGATGGAATCTCCTACATCTGCGACGGCGCGGTCTGTGGATCATGGTGGAAGGGGTCAGTGGAAGGCATTCCAGAGGGATACGGGGTCCTTGACCTTCGACCGGACGGCACCTTCACTCACCGCTATGAGCGATACGGATGGCAAGCGCGGAAGTGAGACAATCCGCCGCGATTGGCTGAGGACGCGGCGGTCGACTCCATGGACGGTGAAGACCCCATTTTCAGAGAACGCGCCGTTGACTCCGCATTGAGTCCGGAGAGCATCAACCGTGTAGCTCCGATAGTGTCGGAACGGCTGTGGGTGCTGTTAGCTGGCGCCGGCGCGCTGGTTGCCAACCCCGTTCTTGAGGCACAGCAGGTCGATGCAGAAAACGCCGCGGCACGATTACGCGAGCAAGATGCAAACATGACCGTGGCAGAAGATGTGGCGAGTGCTGCGTTCACTAAATCGATGAATGTCCGCGACACGGAATGTCGCCGCAGTATTGGCCGAACCCCCGCAGTGACTTAAAAACATCGGGGCGCACCCCAAACAGCGGTGCGCCACCTGTTGCCTTCAGTATGTCAGTCGCATCTGTCAGCGTTTCTTCGCACCCAAACTGACCGCCTTGGGATTCACTCGACCGCCACTTATGGAATTTGCCCTTAAAAAGAACAACCCCCCGGAGGCGTGTAACTCCAGGGGGCGTTTGTTTCTCCGCGCAACCCTGCCGGGTGCGCGAAGGGAGTGGCTTGCAGAGCGCGATGGCTCGCACCTTGCGGCGGTGCATCGCTGCTCCTCTTCTATGAACGCAAATTGGAGGGTCCACCCATCACTGAATGTGCCAAAGTGGAGAAATTCTTGGAATTTGGAGCAGTAACACTGATCCAGATGGTGTCCCGTTCACGCCTATAGAGGTATCCGGGGGAGTTGCTGATAAGTAGTTCACACTGCCCTTTTCTCCGATTCTGACGCAACACTCTTACGAGTAGATCGCGCAAAATCGGTCCCGGCCCTGCGCTTCATCGCTTGGGGCCGGGAATTTTTTTTGCACGGAACCCCCTTATTGGCAAGTAATTGCGCCGCCACAAGCAGGAATGATTGTTCAGTTTGCCTGAACACGGATTCTTTCGCGGAACGGGGCGTGCACTTCCTTGACTTGTTCCAGAAGCGGGGCATTATCACTTGGTGCTGGTTGCGCGGCACCGATTGACAGGAGAGTAGGAACAGGGGATTTAGTGGTTGCGTCCGAACGCGTGTATCGGACGGGATCGCTGTTGTTTCCTGGAGTGCCTGCCATGTCATCCTTGCCTCTGCCGTCCGCTTCGGATGGTCCAAGTCTCTCTGAGTTGTTCGAGACCATCTACGTCAGGCTCAAAGAGCTGTCGACGATGTTCATGCGCGCTCAGCCAGCAGGGCACACCCTTCAGTCCACTGCAATCGTGCACGAGGCATTCCTCAAACTTGCGGAGCGCGAATCCACGGACTTTGAAAGCGAAGAACACTTCTTTGCTACGGCAGCCACCGTCCTCCGCAGCGTTTTGGTGGACCACGCTCGGCAGCGCAAGAGCAAGAAGCGCGGCGCTGGCAAGCGTGGATCCTCAGTTGAACTCTTTGACCCAGAGGATGGCTCGGGCAATGCAGTGGGAGTCATTGAGCTTGAAGACGCCATGCAATCACTAGCACTCGTCGATGCGCGTGCCGCTCGCGTTGCTGAATTACGAATCTTCGGCGGTATGTCGATGGACCACGTGGCTCGGTTGCTCAGTACCAGTGTGCCGACCGCCGAGCGCGATTGGCGCTTTGCTCGGGTGTTCCTTGAAAAGCAATACGGCCGAAACACCGAGCCGGCCAAAGTTGCAGCCATCATCGCGGCCGGACCGAGCACGGAAGGATCCGCCTCATGAGTCTCCTTACGCCAAATCGCTGGAGCACTGTGCGCCGACTCTTTGAGTCAGCGATCAACATGCCAACAATCGAACGCGATGCCTATCTTCAGGCGGAGTGCGCAGACGATTCAGACACTCGGGAAGAAGTGTTGTCACTACTCGCTGCGGACGAAGTGCCGTTTGACATGCCGGTGGATCGTGATCCGGACAGCCGTCACGCTGACGCGGCAGAGAATTTCCCAGAAATCCTCGGCTTCAAGATCGTCAAGCGCATTGGCTCCGGCGGTTCCAGCCGGGTGTTTGAGGCAACATGCCTTGAAAATGGCGCACGCGTGGCGCTGAAGGTCATGAATTCGGGGTCCAATGGTCAGTCACTGCTTCGCTTCCGCCAAGAGAGCCGAGTCTTATCGCGCCTTTCACATCCAGGCATCGTTCGTCTTCATGAAACGGGCCAGACCCAGGACGGACAGATTTACTTGGCGATGGACTTTGTTGAAGGCCAGCGCATCGATGAGTGGTGCACCAGTCACGCACTCTCTGCGCAGGAACGCGTTGCTGCCGTCTTGCAAATGTTGGACGCTCTAGAGCATGCACACGCCGCTGGCGTGATTCACCGCGACATCAAGCCGCACAACATCTTGGTCAATACTCAAGGAGAGGTTCATTTGGTGGACTTCGGTGTTGCGCGCTTGACACGCGAAGATGGCAACCGCACGGGCTTCCACACAGAAACCGGCAACATTGTCGGTACGTTTGCCTACATGAGCCCGGAGCAAGCAGATGGCAAGGCGAGCCGGATTGGGCCTGCCACTGATGTTTATCAAT
>JBIKZY010000141.1:0-5587 GCA_044354475.1 Phycisphaerales bacterium | reverse complement strand
ACGCATCGCCCACGCCGTTGGAGTCACAGTCCGACTGGTTGGCGTTGGCAATGAGCGGGCAGTTGTCTGCCGCATCCGGCACACCGTCACCATCCGAATCCTGCGCCCGCGCCGTGGGCGCGAGCGCCAGCGCCGCAGCGCAGGCCGCGAGTGCGGAGAGCGTTGTAAGTGACCGGAACCCGTTGAACAAACAGAGCGAGTTGTGGGACGTGAAGGCCGTGAACCCGGAGAGTTGGCGCGTTGTCATGTGTGGAAGTTCCCAGAAAGATCGGTAGCCCCACCAAGCGTGGGCAGCAAACCTACACAGTACCCCGGGAATGCACACTTTCAATGCGATATCTGCCCGGAATCAGGGACTACGGGCAACAGAATGCGGGTTTTGGGGCTTGGAATGGCGGCTCCCCGCCCTTCACCCCATGACCACGATCCGCGTCTTGCGCACTCCTGGTGAGCGGATGCGGGCGGCGCGGCCAGTGAGCTCCAAGTTTGCGAGCGCGTTGCGCACCTGCGCGCGCGAGCCGCCAGCGCAGCGCGTGAGTGCGGACTCGCTGATGCGTGCATCTGAGTCGTGTCGAAGCGAAGCCACCACGGCCGCGCGGAGGTCGCCGCGAAAGTCCATGGCAAGCCGGAGCCATGGGTTGCGATTCATCACCACATGTGCGGGCGCAAGCGCATCCGAACGCGGCTCCACCGGTTCACACCACCGCCCCCAACGTTTGGATTCGGGTGATGCTCGCCGACGGGCGCGCTCCGCCATGGCGGAGCTTGAGCGTTCAATGTCAAAGAGCGGGCGCGGATCAGGCGCGGCGTGCAACTCGCGCAACAGCGCCGCGAAACGGGGCGGATGGCTGCCGGCCTGCCCAAGCTCAAGTAAGAGCCCCAGTACCGGATGGTCCGTCGGTGCAAGTTCCTCCGCCAGCAAGTGACGCAGCCGATGGCGCGCAAGGGCGTCGCCGTAAATCTGTAGCCACGTGACAGCCATCACAAAGAGGCGCGGCATCACTGGCGCAAGGCGCGCAGTTTCTAAGAGCAAGCGCTCAAGATCAATGTCGTGACCGGCAGAGCCCACCGGCGCTGTATCGAACGCAACGCCGAGTGTGGACCACTGGCACACGGCACGATCGAGTTGCTTACGGAGCATGCAGGCGCTCCAGTTCTGCGAGAATGGCTCGTGCGTCGGTGATATGCGCCGTAGGTTCGCCCGCTGATTCCAACGCATCAATGAATACAGCAACGAAGCGCAGTTCGTGCAACAGTGGCGCCATGTCCCGAATATCTTGGAGATCCTGCGCGCGACCCGCGTAGACCTTCATTGCTAACAAATCGACGCGCCCGATCGCGTCCACGTGAAGTCGGCCAGATGCACAAGCGCGAACGCGACGATCCTGCCATCCCATCGGCAGCGCGTGGATGAGCAATTGCACGTCCGTGTTGAACCAACATGCTGGAAGACCCAACTCGGCGGCAACGTCATCAGCTGCTGCGAGCAGTGCACCCTCTGTTTCTCGCGGAGCAATCACCATGACATCGCAGTCGACTGTCGTGCGCCCCCTTGGCAATTGTCCCGTCAGCATGCCAGCAGACGCGCCCACCACGAGCACTTCAACATCCGCATCATGCCGCGTCAGAAGCCGTTCGCCGAGCAGTTGGAGGGCGCGTTTGACGATGGAGGAGTCCATGTCTTAATTGTATGATAGGAACATACAATATTGCCTGGGAAGTGCGGAATTACTGAATGATAATCAACTATAGATGACCAATAAACTGGCTGAGACGCGTGATTCTTCAGTGAAGGAAGAAAGAAAGAGGAAGAGGAAAGAGGAAAGAGTGGAAAGGAAAGCAGTCAGGGGGCCCTCGCGACGCGAAACCCGACGCCGTAGCTCGTGCTGCCGGGCGCGTAGCCGCTGCGGTACGAGGAGCGCACGTGCCGCGTGCCGTCATACCAATCCTTCACCCACTCCCACACCATACGTCGGGAAATCAGAATTTCCATGCGACACCCGCGGTCGGGAATATCATTTGGGAGTTCCATCCTTCGAATGATTCTGCCGTGAAGTAGAGCGAGATATTCCAACTATGAGCATCGCCTTCGACCATCCTTGGACGCTCTTGGCATTGCTACTGGCTCTGCCGCTGTCATGGTGGGGATGGCGAAGTCTCGCATGGTGTTCGTTTGGCTCAACGAGCCTCGGTCTGGCGCTCCGTGTAGTGGTACTTGCACTGCTTGTACTAGCGCTTGCAGGTCCTGCTATTGATTGGCGCAGTGATGCTGCCTCCGTTGTCGTGGTCATGGACACAAGCGCCAGCGTGCCGATGGAACTCCGCACTCAGGCGGAGGCTTCGATACGTGCGGCCGCCGCCAAGCGTCGAGCCGGAGACAGGCTCGGCGTGGTGACATTCGCCAACCGTCCCGAAGTAGTGAGCCTTCCGGTTGTGGATGTTGCAGGAACACTCACTTTACATGCAGGAAATAGCGGTACTACTGACATCGCCGCTGCGCTTCGCATGGCGCTCGCCGTGGTGCCAGCTGATACCGCCACGCGCATACTCCTCGTCTCCGATGGCAATTCCACTGTTGGCAATCCCATGGAGGCCGCCGCGCTCGCCGAAGCAAGCGGTGTACCGATTGACGTCATACCGCTCCGTTACAAACACACGAACGAAGTGATCTTCGAACGAATAGCCGCTCCGCAGCGAGCCCGTATCGGTCAGTCCATTGACTTGCGTATGACGCTGCGCTCTATTGGCACAGCCACCGGACGAATTGAACTGCGACAGAATGATGAGCCGGTGGATCTTGACCCCGATTCGGACTCTATAGGCTTCCCCGTGAGTCTTGAGCCCGGGGCAAATCTCGTGACCATCCCGGCGGTGACGCACTCGTCGGGGGCACAACGCTTTGAGGCAACCTTCGTCCCCGATGATGTAACCCTTGACGCCGTAGCTGCAAACAATGTCGGCGCTGCGGTCGTCTTCATCGGTGGTATTGGTCGCGTAGCGATCATTCAGCCCGACGGTGCATCTGAAGGCAGTGCGCTTGCAGATGCGCTGCGGCGCGGCAGCATCCAGGTGGAAGAATTCACCTGCGAGCAGGCAATGCGCGGTGGGCTGACATGGCTTGCTGGATTCGATTCTGTTGTCTTGGCCAACGTTCCACGCTGGTCAGTGGACAACGCGTTTGACCGCGCGCTGCACGCCTATTGCCACGAACTCGGCGGGGGGCTAGTGATGCTCGGCGGTCCAGAGAGTTTCGGTGCAGGTGGTTGGATCGGCTCTGAGACCGCGCGCGCCATCCCGTTACGCATGGATCCGCCGCAGTCGCGCGTGTTGCTTCGCGCTTCCGTGGCGCTCGTGATCGATTCGTCTGGCTCCATGGGCGCGCCCGTGGAGGCCACTGGCATGAATCAACAGGAAATGGCGCGGGATGCAGCGATAGCGGGGCTGCGTTCTCTCAGTCGCTTGGATGAAGCCACCGTGATCGCCTTCAGCGGCGAGCCTGAGTTAGTTGCCCCGCGCGGTCCGATCGGCGACGGCACTGCGCTCGCACGGGCGGTCTCGGGCATCCAACCATGCGGTGGCACCAATCTCTTTCCGGCACTCGATCTCGCCCTCACGCAACTGCGTGCTTCGCGGGCCAAGTCGAAACACATACTGGTACTGACAGATGGGCAAACGATGGGCGATTCGGCCGATGGCATCAAGCTCGCTCGACGAGCTCGCGCGGAGGGCATAACCATCTCCACGATTGGCATTGGCGACGGCGCCAATGACCAACTGCTTCAGTCCATCGCACGCGAAGGAGAGGGCCGGTTCCATCCCATTGCTTCCCACGCTGCCGCGAGCAAATTACCGCAAGTCTTTATTCGGGAGATGGCCCTTGAAGGTAGAAGCCTGATCGAGGAGGGATACTTCCAACCGACAGTGCTTGATGGAATGACCGGCCCTCTCGCTGGTATCCAAGCATTGCCGCCGCTGCGTGGCTATGTACTCGCAGTTCCGGTCAACGGACTAGCACAGGTAGGCGCGATGATCCGTTCAAAGGAAGGCAACGATGTTCTGCTCGCTTGGCAGAACTACGGTGTCGGTCGCGCGGTGGCATTCACGAGCGATCTCTCTGGGCGCTGGGGTGCCGCTTGGAAGGAATGGTCAGGGTTTCAACAATTTTCCGAACAACTGATGCGATGGAACATGCGCCCCGCAGACGACCGCTCACTCGAAACGACCGTCACAGTAGACGGCGAACAAGCAACCGTTCGTGTGCGCTCACTGCAGGAAACTGGTGCTCTAGCGCCCACGATGCGTGTGGAAGCCCGGCTCGTTGATCCGAACGGTAAGGTGAATGACCTTCCACTTCGTCAGGTAGGACCGGGGAACTTTGAAGGCTCGTTCTCAGCTCGACAGGTGGGCGCGTGGATGGTGTCCGTCATGGCCGCGCAGCAACTTGTGGATGGCGCAGCCCGCGCTAGCACCTCACATACAGCGGTGAACGTGCCCTACGCTGCAGAGTTTCGATCCATTCAAGACGATGGTCTCACACTTCGCCGTATCGCTGAGCGATCCGGCGGTCGCGTGATCGAGTTAGATCAAGTGCCCTTCACAGACCTCTGCGACCGGGGCGGGCTGACGCCAGCACAATCGTCGAGCCACATCTGGGACCTGCTTGCCATGGCGGCAGCCATCTGCTTCGTAGCGGATGTTGCGTGGCGCCGGATCACTTTCGACCGCAAGGACTTGCAAGAGCTGACTACGGTTATAACTGGTGGGGCACAACGAACTCATGCGTCCAATGCGCCTCCCGCTGAAACCCTCGCCAATCTCCGCGCTGCGCGTGCGCGCGCGCGACCGGGTTCGTCGTAAACAGGATGACCAACAGAATAGATGCTGCATGATTCTTCGGTGGAGGAGGAGGAAAGAGAGGAAAGGAAAGCAATCAGGGGTTCCTCGCGACGCGAAAACCGAGGTTGTTGGCCACGACGCCGGGCGTGTAACCGATCCGGTACGAGGAGCGCACGTAGTCCGTGCCGTTGGACCAGGAGCCGCCGCGGAGCACGCGGGACGAACCAGACACCGGGCCAAGTGCGTTTGCTGCCTTACCGCCACCGACAGGCGCGCGGCCATGTGTGTCGGCCGCTCCTGCAACTTCAAGTTAGCGGGTCCCGCTTTCAACCGCTGCAGGCGCTGCGTTGCTTGCTGCTTTGCCAGTCAATACAAGGCTCCGCTTTGATAGGACCAAGATGAATGCGGTCACTGAAGATGCAGTCATCCGAGCGTCAGAGCCATAGCCCGCATTGTCTCGGTTGGGCTGGTAATAAAACGTTCCGTCGCTGCATTGGGCGAGTGCGAACCACCACCGATTTGCGTCCATGAGTTTACGAAAGTTCGCTGGATCGACATGTGCACCGAGCGCGCTGTAGGCCATGCCCATCGCTGGCGATCCATGCGTGTCGGGGAAACTTTGCGGATGCAGACCGATGACCTTCGAGTGGAGCCGCGCTCGATCTCGGTATGAAACATCCGGATACGGGCTGAGGGAATTCGCAATAGCAGCGGCACCGGTGCGACCCATGTCCGCCCATCCGTCTGCGCC
>JBIKZY010000043.1:0-18840 GCA_044354475.1 Phycisphaerales bacterium | reverse complement strand
CGATCGCGCGATCGATCCGGCGGACGATCGGTATGGGTGAAACGGAAAGTGATGACGGGGTCGCAGTGGCAGATGCGACCGATGGCCACGCTGGCGTGTCGCCGCTGGCGGTCGAGGGATCGCTTTATGCACAACTGCCGTGGCCGGCGCCGCGGGCGGGGATCATCATGCTGTTCATCCTCCCGCTGATGTTGTCGTTCGCCGGGGGGGTGGTGCCGACGGGCATGGCGGTTGGGGGTTGGTACACCGGCGTGCCAGCGGCTGCGCCCTGGCCGATCTGGTTTGGCGGCATGAGCTGGGTGGTGTTCGCCATCATGCTCGTGCTCACCATATGGCTGATCCGCCGTACACACCGTCGCGAGTTGGCACTGTGCCGGTGGGACGTCGGTACACATGGAATCCGCGTGACAGAGCGGCACTTCACGATCAAAGCCAAGCCAACGGCAGAGTTCACGCGCGACATTCCGGCCGGGCATATTGCCGCGGTGGGACCGAGCCCGAAGAACGGTCGCATGCGACTGGTTGCGTCCGACCAAGTCCGACGGGAATTGGCGAGCATCACGCTGAACGCGACTCCAGAGGGCGGCGCGGAGGCGTTAGCGCAGCGGATCCGCGAGCGCGTGTGGGGTGGGGATGAGGGTGAGCGTGGCGATCAGCACGGCGCGTAAATCCGTTTAAGTTGCCACGGAAGATGCCAGCGCAGCTTTGATGTTGGCAACCACTTTCTCTTGATCCACTTCGGCAGGGAGCGGCACCGACAAGTGCCGCTCGCCCGCAAGACCAAGCTGCGCTGCAGTGCCGCGCATACTCAACTTGTCAGTCTGCAATGGTATGGAGTTGTCAGAGACGAAGTGCTGGCCAAACGTGACCGTGGAAATTCCGCGCGCGGGAATCACTGTCTCGCGGGCATCATGCTTGCCGCGCGTCACGATCCGCAACTGGCCGGGCTCCGCGATCCACGTTTCCGTGCCACGCTGAAAGCGAACGCGCGGCCGGGCGATGATGCCCGTGTTCCAACGAATGGCGGCAATAATCAGAAACGGAAATCCAACAAACGCCGCCACTTGCAAGATGCCGCCCCACACAGCAGAAACATCCCGCACAATCAGGACGATTGACGCTGCAAGGAATACCGTGAAGGCCGCGCCGCCGATGATGATCCACTTGCCCAACCCGCCCCGCTTGATCTGCGCCTGTGATGCATTCTGCCAACCGTTGACAACCACGGCGCCTGCCGGCACGCTCAATGCGCACTCGGGACAGGTGACGGTCGCGGGGAGTGGCTCCCACCACGGGCCTGGCTGATCCACCGGCAATCCATAGCTACAGCGCGGACAGATGGGGCGCTCGCCGGGTGTGCTGGCGGTGACGGCTTCGGGGACCGCCAGGTGATTCGGATCGCCATGCACGGTCGGCGCAGGTACCGATGTCATGCCGTTGGTGATGTCAACGTGAACGGGCGTATCGGCGGCGGGCTGGCGCAGGGTGCGCTCGATGTCGCGGGCGATCACGTCGGCGGGCACGCCGGGTGGCAAGACCAGCCAGATGGTGCCCGCCAGTCGGCCGTCAGTGATATTCGATTGCCGCTTCACGTCGCCAGCGGACCACAGGATGATGGGCGTGACGAAGTCGATCGCTCCGGTCTCCGCCGCGCCCTTCTTTCGAAAGAGCGGAATGTGCCGTCGACCGCGTACGTCGCGCACGTCGCCGCCCGCCAGACTGCGCGCCTTGGCCTCGAGCGTTGGTTCGCCAGACCAGAGGTGCACGCCGCCGGGAACCACCATCGCGCGCCGCATGCGTGCACCCGCGCGTTCGCCGTCGGTTCCCGTTCCGGTGCGACGCCAGGTGCGCCAGATCAGCCATGCGGTCAGGCTGGCGCCCAGGACGAATGGCACGCCGCCAATGGTCCATGATTGCAGCGCGCTGATCGGTACCCCGCCCTTGAGCGTGGTGCCGCGCAGGGCATTCACTAACACCACACCGATCAAGATGCACGCCCACGGACCACCGATCAGCAGTGCGGCGGCGCCAACAATGGACATCAGCGAGCGCGAGCCGGACGCATCCACAACATCGGGGGTGACGCCACCAACCAGGCAATGGGCACCAACAGGAATCTGTAGCGCGCATTCCGGGCAACGCTCATCGGCAGTGAATTGGCCGTACGCATGCTCCGCGGCGGGCGCGCCCGGCAACCCGGTCAGGGCGTAGGCGCATCGCGGGCAACGGGTGGTGGCAGGCATTCGGAGATTGGTGCCGATAGTGCCAGTGGTGCCTGGCACCTGTGTGCTTAGGCGATGGTGACCTTTGCGTCCAAGTAGACGTCCTGAATCGCGTTCAGAATCTTGACGCCCTCCGGCATCGGGCGCTGGAACGCCTTGCGACCGGAGATCAAGCCCTGGCCACCGGCGCGCTTATTGATGACGGCGGTCTTCACGGCGTCGGCAAGATCATTCTCGCCGCTTGCGCCGCCAGAGTTAATGAGACCAACGCGACCGGCGTAGCAATTCAGCACCTGGTAGCGGCACAGATCGATCGGATGATCGGATGAAAGTTCGCTGTAGATGCGCTTGTCAAACTTGCCGTAGCTGGAACCGCCGGTACCCATGGCGGTGTATCCGCCGTTGAGTTCGGGGAGCTTCTGCTTGATGACATCGGCCTTGATGGTCACGCCCAAGTGATTCGCCTGCCCGGTCAGGTCCGCGCTCAGGTGGTAATCCTTGCCGCCGGTCTTGAACGCGTCGTTTCGCAGGTAGCACCACAGGAAGCAGCACATGCCCAATTCGTGGGCTTCTTCAAACATCTCGGAGACGTACATGATCTCGTTGGTTGCGTCTTCGCTACCAAAGTAGATGGTGGCACCCACTGCGCATGCACCAAGGTTCCACGCCTCGCGCACGCTGCCGAACGGAATCTCGCGCGCAACATTTGGGTAAGTGAGCAGTTCATTGTGATTCAACTTCACCATGAACGGAATGCGATGCGCATACTTGCGGCTCACGCTTGCAAGCACGCCGAAGGTGCTGGCCACTGCGTTGCAGCCGCCCTCCACTGCCAACTTCACGATGTTCTCGCCATCAAAGTAAGCAGGGTTCTTAGCAAAGCTCGCGCCAGCGGAATGCTCAATCCCTTGGTCGACCGGCAGGATGCTCATGTATCCGGTCCCGCCGAGGCGCCCGTGCCCATAGATCCGCTGCAGACTGCCCATGACCTGCGGGCTACGGTCCGACTGCGCGAAGCACCGGTCCACAAAGTCAGGCCCAGGAAGGTGCAGCGAGGACTTTGCGACCTTCGCAGTATGCGAAAGAAGACCATCAGCCTCAGCGCCCAGCGTCTTTACCACGTCAATAGTCAGGTTTGCCATAGAGCGCGGAATGGTACGCCGAAATCCACACCGAAAATGGTCCCGGTCCTCCCGTTCCCCCCGGACCAATTTCGTGCGTTGGCCAGCTCGAACGCGATCTACCCGGGAATTCCGCACGACCGTATGAGAGTCAAGGAAACCGCGCATCAGTTCGCCTCGAGCGAGCGGGCGGGGATCGCAAGCCACGGAATGCAAATATTCATCTTGACATATATCGATTCTATGGAATAATTTGTGACGAAGGACTTCTCTAAATCAAAGCAAAGAAATGGACCAAACTCAAGCAACGGATGTCACCCGACGCTCGGGCGCGCGTTGATGCGCGTGTGGCTAAGACCATTGCGGCACTTCCGCTTCCAGAAATGCGCAAAGCGATCGGGTTGACGCAACAAGACCTTGCGGCGCGGCTGGTCACTGGACAAGGCAGTGTTTCGAAGCTGGAACACGCTGCAGATATGTACCTGTCCACATTGCGGAAATATGTGGAGGCACTGGGCGGCGAACTGCACCTCGTGGCATCGTTTCCAGAAGGTCGAAAGTTTGAAATCGGTTGCCTCGCGGACGAATAAAATCGTCCCGGTCCTCCCGGACTATTTTCAGGCGATCCAGCCGCCGCAGATGACGCGGTCGTTGTCGAAGCACACGAGGGCTTGGCCGGGGGCGACGGCGGATTGTTGGTCGTGGAAGCGGACTTCAATGTCGGGCTGCGCGCCGGAGCTTGCAACGGCTCGGAGTTCGGCAGGGACTGGCTCGCTGTTGTAACGAATCTTGGCAAGGCACGACCGCCATTCAGTGGATGGCTCGATCAACCAGTTGCAATCGGCCGCGGTGCAGCCCGGGGCAAGGAGCGCCTCGCGCGGGCCGACAGTGACCGTATTGGATGACGCGTCTTTACTTACTACGTAGACCGGCTCGCCGAGCGCAACGCGCACGCCCTTGCGCTGGCCGATCGTGAAATGCTGGTGCCCCGGATGCTCGCCAAGAATTTGCCCCGAGAGATCAACAATCACGCCGGGTCGCACCGCTTCTGGTGTGCGGCGCGCAACTAAGCCTGCGTAATCATTGTCGGGCACGAAGCAAATCTCTTGCGAATCAGGCTTGCCGAAGACGGGCAAGCCAAGCTCTTCAGCAAGCGCCCGCACCGCTGGCTTCCGCATGCCGCCAATCGGCAGCAACATGTGCGCCAGGCGATCGCGCGGCGCGCCGAAGAGTACGTAGCTCTGATCCTTATCTACATCGACGCCGCGCAGCAACTCAAATCCACCCGAGCCATCGCGCGCTGGTTCCACACGCGCGTAGTGGCCGCTTGCAACAAACTGCGCGTCGATCTGCTGCGCGTAGTCGTGCAACTTGCCAAACTTCAACCAATCGTTGCAGCGCACACACGGGTTCGGCGTCCGGCCAGCGTTGTACTCGCCCACGAAGTAATCAATGATGCGCCCGAAGTCCTTCTTGAAGTTCACCACATAGAAAGGGATGTCAAGCTTGGCAGCAACCAAGCGCGCATCGGCAGCATCATTGATGGAGCAACAACCTTGGTGACCGATCTTGAGTGAGACTCCGGGCGCGCCCGCGCCGGACGTACTTGCGATCGCGCACTGATCGGCACGCTCAAGTTCATCGAACGTCTCCCCCGGGCTTCCAAGCCGCATGAACACGCCGACCACGTCATGCCCAGCGCGCTTGAGGAGCGCGGCGGCGACAGACGAATCAACGCCGCCTGACATGGCAAGGAGAACGCGGGGCATGGGTGCAAATTACACGGAGTGGCGAATCGAGAACTGCTGCGCTTTCAACCTGCCACTTACTCCCCCAACCACCCCGCAAACCGCTCCTGCAGGATCGGCTCCGTCATCCACGACTGGTCCGGCATCGGATCCGCCATGCAATCCTCCACCGTGCGCAAACGTGGCAGCGAAACCGATGACGGCGTACCGCGCTGTGTGATCCAACTGATGCGCTTTGCTTGAACAATCGCGTCGGCAACTTCTGCAGTCAGGCGCACATCGCCCATCACATAGTCGCACACCAATTGGTGGTTGCCCGCAAGCCACTCCTTTGGCGCGTCCGCTCCGCTCATCAACTTCTTCATTTGAATGCCCATGCCTTCGCCAACTTTGGCAAGGCCGACAGGGAATCCCTTCAACTTGAAGAACTGGAACATCGGGTCGTAAATCTTGAGCGCCACGCGCCGCGCCGCGGGCATGTCGCGCGCGGCGTGCCCGATCCAGCGCATATCAAATGAGAGACCGTTCCAGGCCACCAACATGTGGCCGAGCTTCTGCATCGACTCCAAGTACTGCAGCAATTCCTGCGCAGCATCCGGCGCCATCATGGGAAGCGGCACGCCCGACGCCGACTTTGACATCCACAGGCGCTCCTCACCACCAACGGCGTGCGTGGCGGCAACAGCAATGTCAAACGGACCGAAACTGTCCAGATCCTGCCCCGGGCCAAGATCAATGATGTTCGCGGTCTCGATATCGAATGTGATGATCCCCATATGTAAAGCGGAGAGTAGCACCTCAAGATGCTGCTCTCCGCTGCTAAGCGATCAATGTTGTACGAATCAGCTGCGGCGACGACGGCCCGCGAGCCCAACCACACCAAGCAGCGCGATCGCGCCAGGAGCAGGGACGGCCGTGAAGTCAACGTCCATCAGCTGCAGACCAGGCTGTGACAACGGAGTAGAGCCCCAACTTGCGTAGAAGAGCTTGTAGTACTCCTGACCAACAGTGGCGGCAAGCGTCATCGGACCTGGGGTCTGTGCAAAGTCAATCAACGAACCAATCTGGTTTCCACCATTTGATGCGGTGTAGTCATCAAACTTCGCAAGGCGAAGGAAGCCGCCGCCGTTTGCAAGGTAGGTGCTATTCCACGTCATCACAAAGTCTTCCGATGACTGGAATCCCTGCTGCATGGAGAACTCGCGCGACGTAGTCCCGACCAGTTCCGTCACGTACAGGCCAATGCCTCCCGGGGTAAACCTACTGAAGGTCGCTCCGCCGTAGGCGCCAAACAGAAACGTGTCTTCCGCAACGGGCGATCCCGATTTCGAGGAATCCCATGTAAACATGTCATCGTCATCGGTAGTACCGTGAAGACCAATGAACGCATAGGACTGCGGCCCGCCGAGCCCGGTGATGTTTGCGTAATACCCCTGAGCAACCACCCCAGCAACAGCCATCGGGGTGAGCGCCGCCGCTGAAGTGGCGACAAGGGCGACCAACGTAGAACTGATTTTCACTTTGAGGATCCTTGAAATGGAATATTGCATGGGCACGGCGTGGCGAGACAACACTCACACGCTTGGGAGGCAAGAGCAACTCAAACACACTTCCTACATAAGAACAAACGAAATCACGTCACCGCACCCATCACACATTGTTTTGAAATTTCTGAAATTTCATCCGCGGCCGTCACGCCCGATACTGCCTGCCGCGATTTAGGCCCCTGATTTACAGGAGCCCCCGGCACGCCCACCGCCTCCCCGTACCCTGCTCACATGCCACTCCTCTACGCAGGCATCGACGAAGCCGGCTACGGCCCGCTGCTTGGCCCACTCTGCGTGGGCTGCGCGATGTTTGTGTTGCCCGAAGTGCGCGAACCCGGCCTGGCGGACGTCCGCCCGCCCTGCCTGTGGCGCGCGCTTGCACCCGCGGTGTGTCGCACCACCACTGACCGTCGACATCGCATCGCTATTGAAGACAGTAAGAAACTCAAGGGTGCGAAAGATGCGGTTGGTCATCCACTGCGACATCTTGAGCGCGGCGTGAGTGCGTTTGCATCCGCGTGCCCCGGTGCGCCCAGCGCTTGGGAGTCCGATGCCGCCCTGCTTGCAGCACTCGGCGCGTCGCCGACACCACCGCCCACCGGTGATGCGTGGCACTCGGAATCGTTGCCGCTTCCAGTGGGGAACGATGCGCCTGCGCTGCGTATCGCCACCAGCATGTTGCGCACCACGCTGACCAAGTGCAACATGTCGTGCCTGGAACTGCGCGTTCGTGCCATTGACGCGCGCGAGTTCAACGCGCAAGCCGCGCAGATCTCCAACAAAGCCACCATCAACTTCATGGCCGCGATGCGCCATGTGGAACGCGTGCGCGTCGCTGCAGTTGAAAACGGAATCGACGCGTGGATCGCCCTCGATCGCCAAGGTGGACGCACCAGTTACCGCGAACCGCTGCAGACAAGCTTTCCGGAAGCGCGCATTCGCATCATCGATGAATCAGACGCGCTCTCCCGCTATCGTTTGGAGTTTCCAGCGATCGGCGCGGGCGCCACGCCAGCGCACGGCATCACCATCAGCTTTGAGCTTGGCGGCGAGGGGCGCAACCTGCCCATCGCCCTCGCTTCCATGGCCGCCAAGTTCACCCGCGAGTTGCACATGCGCCGCATGAACGCGTTCTTTGCACACCATGTGGCTGAACTCAAGCCAACCGCGGGCTACGTTCAGGACGGCCGGCGCTGGATGGAACAAGTGGGCCCCGCGGCTCGCACCTTGGGTATTCCCGACGAAGCCTTGGTTCGCACGCGTTAAAGCCGCCGATAACACCGGAAACGCCATCCGGCTTGTGGCATCTGCCACGCCGCGATATCCTCCCCAATCTAACTTTTTTTCGCCCACTTCCACGGATAAAGACCAATGGCCATTGACCTCAATAAGGTTCGCAATATCGGAATCTGCGCCCACATCGACGCTGGTAAGACCACCGTCACTGAGCGCATCCTTTTCTACACAGGCAAGATCTACAAGGTCGGTGAAGTGCATGAAGGCACCGCCACCATGGACAGCCTGCAGGAAGAGCAAGAGCGCGGCATCACCATCCAGAGTGCTGCAACCACTTGCCCGTACACCTTCCGTGGCGATGATTACAAGATCAATCTGATCGACACCCCGGGACACGTTGACTTCACCATCGAAGTGGAGCGCTCGCTCCGCGTGCTCGATGGCGCAGTGGCAGTGTTCGACGGCAAGGAAGGCGTTGAAGCGCAGTCCGAAACCGTGTGGCGCCAGGCCGACCGTTACGGCGTGCCGCGCATGTGCTTGATCAACAAGATGGACAAACTTGGTGCTGACTTTGACTTCAGCTTCAAGTCGCTCCGCGCACGCCTTGGCGCAAACGCCATCGCGATCCAGATTCCAATCGGCTTCGGCAACGACTTCAAGGGCATCATCGACTTGATGACCATGAAGGCCATGTACTGGACCGCTGAAGATCAGGGCGTGAACGTCACCATCAAGGACATTCCTGCTGACTTGCAAGACACGGCCGAGTTGTGGCGCGGCGAAATGATCGAAAAGATCGCGGAAATCGATGATTCGCTCACCGAGAAGTTCCTCACCGATCCTTCGACCATCACTGTTGAAGAACTCAAGGCTTCGCTGCGTCGCAGCGTGATCGGCCTGAAGTGCTTCCCAGTGTTGTGCGGCTCCGCACTCAAGTACGTGGGTATTCAGAGCGTGCTTGACGCGGTCATTGAGTACCTGCCGAATCCAACCGAGCGTCCAGACGTTGTCGGCGTGGATCCGAACGATCCAAGCGTCCATATGAGTCGTCCGCACTCGGAAGATGCGCCGTTCAGCGCGCTGGTCTTCAAGGTGGTTGCTGACGTCGCCGGAACGCTCACCTACATCCGCGTCTATTCGGGCAAGCTTGAGAAGGGCATGCGCGTTCTCAATCCGGTCAACGGCCGTAAGGAGAACGTCAGTCGTCTCTATGAGATGCACGCGCAGAACCGCACCGCTCTTGATGCGACTGGCCCCGGCCAGATCGTCGCAGTGGTTGGTCTCAAGGACTCCTTCACGGGAGACACCCTGTGCGACCAAGACAAGCCGATCATCTTGGAGCGCATGACGTTCCCAGAGCCCGTGATCAGTATGTCGATCGAGCCGCAGACGGCCGATGACAAGAAGAAGCTTGGTGAAGCACTCACCACCATTCGTCGCGAAGATCCGTCGTTCCGCTCCAACTACAACGAGGAGACCGGCGAGACGATCATCAGCGGCATGGGTGAATTGCACTTGGAAATCATCAAGAACAAGCTGGTCCGCGACATGAAGATCGGCGTGAACGTCGGTAAGCCGCGCGTCAGTTACCGCGAAACCATCACTGGTATGGCCAAGGATGTCCGCGGTCTGTTCAAGAAGCAGACCGGTGGTCGTGGTCAGTACGGTGATGCCGTGGTGACCATCCGTCCGATCACCGCCGAAGAGGCGGAGACCGAAGAGCTTGAGATGGAGAACGGCGTGGTGTTCGTGGATGCAGTGCCCGGTGGCGCCATCCCGCGCGAGTTCATTCCGAGTGTTGAGTACGGAATCCGCCAGGCTGCCGCAAGCGGCGTCATCGGTGGCTACCCAGTCATCAACGTTCGCGTGGACCTGGTGTTCGGTTCGTCCCATGATGTTGACTCCAACCAGATCGCGTTCGAACAAGCTGGTGCAATGGCATTCCGCGAGGCGTTCACGCGCGCGGGTCCAGCGCTCCTTGAGCCGATCATGAAGGTGGTCATCACCACCCCTGACGAATTCTTCGGAAACGTCTCGGGCGACGTGGCGAGCCGTCGTGGTCAGATCATCGACAGCGAAATGCGCGGCGCATCACGGCAGATCACTGCCGAAGTGCCGCTCAGCGAGCTGTTCGGTTACACCACCGCGCTGCGTTCGATGACCCAGGGTCGCGCAGCAGCAAGTATGGAGCCGCTCACTTACCGGCAGATGCCGGAGCGTCTCAAGCTTGAAGTGTTGGCCAACCAGTAAGCGTGAAGCAGGGATACTTCCCTTCTTGACTGCGTGCTGCTGAATGCAGGTTTGAACCCCAAGGGGCCCGTCCATGTGACGGGTCTCTTTCATTTCCAGCGCCGCGATTGACTGCCGACGCTCGCGCCAAATATGCATCATCGGTTCGTGGTCGTGACCATTGTGGACTACCCTATCCCGCATGGCTGATGGAGCGGCGAGCACGCTATTCAAGGCGGAATACGAACGGGAAATGGAGTCGTGGCTCCGTCGCCGCTTCGGGTGGCTGCTTGGCTCAACCATCGCCTACGAAGTGCTGTCATTGCTGGTGGCGGTGGCTGGGCTACTCATCTATCGATTCTCCAAGAAGACGGATCTTGGCACCATCGTGACGAGCGATGCCAGCCGCGAGCAACTTGAATCGTTGCGCGAGACTGAACCAGATTATTTGACGCTCACCATCGTCGGCACCATCTTGATGCTGGCAGTGACAGCGCGTGCATTCACCGCAGTCCGCCCCACATTGGCGTCGCGTGAGCAAACGCTGCGCGCTGCCAATTGGTTCATCTTGCAGATTGGCGCCATCTCTTACGGCGCCGATCTGGCCACGCAATTGCTCTTCACCGCTGATACTGGGCAGCCCGGCGCACCTGGGCTTTCCTACATCTTCTTTCTGCACGTACTGCCGAGCATCTTCTTGCCATGGAGCCCGCGCGAAAGTCTGCGACCCATCTATCCGTTGGTCTCCATGTTCATCTTGGAACTGGTGTTGTTGAAAGTTGCCGGACGGATTGGCATGGAGCAAGTGGTCCTGATGCTGGTGGGCGTGCCATTCATGCTGGTGCCGGGGCTGATCATCAACTGGTGGCGACTGCGCACGCATCGCCGCCGCTTCGATCGGCGCATGGTGACCAAGGGCTACTTCTCAATGCGCCGCGAACTGGCACAGGCGCGCGCGCTGCAAATGGCGCTGTTTCCGAAGCCCGTTCGCGCCCCGCATTTGGAGTTTGACTTCACGTACATGCCTGCCAATGAAGTCGGCGGTGACTTCATCCACGCCAGCGTTACCGAGAGCGGTCGTATTGACATTGTGATGATCGATGTGACTGGGCACGGAATGGCCAGCGCGCTGACTGTTGCACGGCTCTCCGGTGAACTCGAGCGATTGGTTGCCGAAGATCCGGACATTGCGCCCGGAACAGTCTTGCGCGCACTGAATCGATACGCCACACTGACGCTTGCCAAACACAGCGTGTACCTCACCGCGGTTGCAATTCAAGTGGAACCAACCACTGGCGTGATTCGATACGCCAACGCTGGTCATCCGCCGGCGTGGGTACGGCGCGGTGATGGCAAGGTGGAGCGATTTGATTCCACCACCTTCCTGCTCGGCGCGGTTTCCGATGCTGACTTTGAGGATGACGAGATGGAGATCGTTCTGACCGCAGCCGATGTATTGGTGTTGGTCACCGATGGAGTGCACGAATCGATCGATCGCGCTGGCAGACAATTTGGATTGCAGCGCCTGCAGGATGCGCTGGGACGAACGCCCGCGCCGGAGCGTTGGTCGGCGCATCTCACGCAGACGGTCGAGCAGTGGTCCGGCCGTATTGGCGATGACGACGTGCTGGTTGCCACCGTGCGCACGCCCCTGGCAGCCCCGCGACTCCCAAGGACTCGCTCATTTGCTGAAGATATTGAGATGGAGACCACGCTTGGTATGAGCCGCGTGCCCACGATGAACACTGAGCATGCTACTTCTGCTGGTACGCATGTCGCGAATTCCGCCGTGCCGGAGGGCGTCGAGGCCACTCCGTGAATGCGTTGATTCCGTGGATGGAACGAGCGGCGCGCGTGGCACTCCGCGGCCATGGTCAAGCAGAACCAAACCCGATGGTCGGATGCGTGATCCTGGATAGCAGCGGGAATTTTGTTGCCGAGGGCTATCACCATCGTTGCGGCGGAGCACACGCGGAAGTGGATGCATTGTGCCACGCGGGCGCTCGTGCGCGTAACGGAACAGCCATTGTCACTCTTGAGCCGTGCAATCACCAGGGACGGACAGGGCCGTGTAGTCAGGCGCTGTTGAACGCGGGCGTGGCGCGGGTGGCGTACGGATGTTGCGACCCGAATCCGAAAGCTGCTGGTGGCGGCGACATGTTGCGCGCCGCTGGTGTCGATGCGTTCTACCTGCCGTGCGTAGCGGCGGAGCGGGTGACCGCGCCGTTCCTCCATCGCGTTCGCACTGGCCTTCCGTGGGTGATTGCCAAGTGGGCTCAGTCGGCGGATGGTCGTATTGCGACGCGAGCGGGCGAGCCGCGCTGGATCAGTGGTCTGGAAAGCCGCGCGATGGTGCATCGCGAACGTGGTCGCGTCGATGCGATTCTCACTGGTATGGGCACAGTACTTGCCGATGATCCCCTACTCACCGTGCGTGAGGTGCGCGCGGCGCGCACGCCGGTACGGGTGGTGTGGGATCCGCGCCTCAGTATTGGCGTGGATCGCGCGTTGATTCACACCGCGCGCGAAACCCCGACGGTGGTGGCTTGCACGCCGGAAGCGCTTGTGGCGCGAAGTGCGCACGCCAACACGCTGCGCGAGTACGGCGTTGAAGTACGAGCAGCGGATGGACTTCGCGCGTTGCTTGCTTCACTCCGAACGCAATGTGCCACGCTTCCAGCTGGCGACCGCACCGGTGCGTCCACCGTGTTGGTGGAAGCGGGCGCAGGACTCGTTCGATCATTGCATGCTGAAGGACTGATCAATGATGTGTGGGTATTCACCGCACCGCATACGATCGGGGATGCGGGACCGCGAAGCATGGCGCCGATGAGCGCGGCAGAGTTGGCGGGGTTACCGTGTATGTGGCATGGGACGCGCGGCGTCGATGCGGTGGAAGTGCGTCGAGTGAGCGGCGGGTAATGCGAGGTGCGGAGATCGCGTGATGTTGAGAGCGCGTGATGTTGAGAGCGCGTGATGCTGAGTGTGAGTGATGCCAGCGGCGCCGTACTGGTTACCGATTCACTTGGTAAGCAGCAGCATCAATCGCAAGATCAAAGCCCTTCGGAAATACGCGTAGCACGCCGTCGTCACTATCAATAGCCCACTGTCCGTCAGGCTCATGCGCTAGGCGAACGCGCGCCAATTGCACGCCACCAGCCCCAAAGAGCGTGAATTCACCAATCCGCAGCGCTTCCGGCATGCGCTGAAATGCAACTGCCGGCGCACGGGCTTCGCAGAGTTGTGCAAGCAGTTTCCGGGCGCGTTCCGTGCTGGCGGGGCGCGGCTCGGCATCTGGAGTGATGATGTTCCAGCCATCAAGGGTGCGATCGAGGCGGAAGGTTGGCGCAAGCGGGGAGCCGAGAGCTGAGGCAGCGGCATCATTCAATCCGGTCGGATCAAACGCAGTGAATGTCACCGCGCGCACGTCGGCTTGCACGACGTCGGTGCCGCGTGGATCGACAAAGAATGCCGGCGGTGGAAAGAGTGCCGCCAATGCTTTGGTTCCAATTTGCACCACCGTTTCGCGTTCGGCGATACGACCGAACCGTTCCTGTGCACCTTCGGCGGCGGTCACACCGACATCAATCGCGCCAACAGTCATCGCGGGCGGTAACGCTGGGGTACGCGACGCCGCATCGACGGCCGCGTCACCCGTGGCTACGGTCGCGGCCGCCACGTTCGCTGCATACAAACGCACGGTGCGCTCCGGAGCAGAAAGGCCGAAGGTGCTCCAGTCGTTTGGACTGTCGGTCACGAACGCGTCCGCCTGTGCGCGCGCCAGTGCTTCCAAGTATCCGCGCACTGCGTCGGCATCGGCGCGTGTGGAAATGGGCGACTCAATGCGCCACTTCCCCGCCGCACGAGCAAGCGTCAAGCGCTGGCTCGGTGCCAATCCGTAGCGCAATTCAATACCACCAACATCAGCAGGGCCTGGCTCATAGAGCCGCGTGGATCGCCACTGCCGCGGATCGCCATCGACTGCAATGGTGTGGAGCGATGCGTCAATACTGGCAGCTTCCGCGCGGCCAACCACGTGTGCCCATGCTCGCCCTGCCACGGTGCGACGTCCAAGTTCAATGCTGCGTTCGCCGCCCGGCCACATCAATTTCAAGGTTGCGGCGGGCGGCGTCAAACCAAGCGCCGCGCGTGCTTTCGGATCAATGGACGCCGGGTCAACGGCGCGCGTGGTTTGCAGTGCCGCACTGACGTCAATCACTTCGCGAATGGATGCTGGATCCGCTGGGTGCACAAACGGAGACTGTTGTATCCATTCCGTTGCGGTTCGAACAAAGACGATCGGTTCTTCGTTACTCCGTGTCAGTTCAATGCGATCAATCTGTTCAAGTGGAATTTCCTCCGCTGCAAACAGCGAGGCGCGCGCGCTGCGATCAGCAGATGCGTCGCTCGGCCCGCGCACCGACCACCAACCGACCACGGCCAGCAACGCAATGACCGCCAAGATGAAGATCGAACGCGTCTTCATGTGCGCATCCTCCGGCGGACCACCACCCATGCGCCGAATGCGGCGATGAGCGAAGGCACCGCGAACGCTTCGATGGATCCAACCACTCCAACCGTTGCGCGAGACAATCGAGGCAGTCGTCCAACTTCACGACCAGCACCGGACCCCGCCAGCAAATCATCGCGACCGGCAAGCCACGCCACGGCATTGACAAGCAGATCACGATTACCAGGGTTACGAAGCGCAATCCGGCCGCCGCCAAGCGCGTCCGCTGAATCAGCAACTGCCGTGGTCATCCACGTGGGCGATCCAACCAACATGGCGCGCGGAGCATCGGCAACCAACACCACTGGAACGTCGGCGTCAAACCGCTTGGATTCCGGCGCCTCCATGCGGCCCTTGAGATCGCGACGCCAATCGTCTTCAATCCAACGTTCTGCGGAAGGTTCAATACCAACCACTACGGAAACGCCCAGTGCGGAAGGGTCCGATTGCAGGGGAATGGGTCGATCAAGTCGTAGACGTTGACCATCAATCGCTCGGCCAACGGCACTGTCAATGCCGCCCGCAACCGTGGTTTGCACCGCGCTGGTTTCAGCGCGATCTGGACCAGTTGGCACCAGTTCCAACACGGTGCGACCGGTCTGCGCCGCCATGCCGCGACCGCGCAACAACGCACCCCATGGATCCTGCTGACCAAGTAACGGCAGCAGACTTGGTCCAACTGAAAGCAACACTGGTTCACCCTGCGCAACCAATCGACGCGCCACCGAGAGCAACGCGCGCTCACGCGGCGACTCGTCCACGGAATCACGGTCGGCAGGCGGAACGATGATCCACACAATGGTTGTTCCTGCGGCAACTGCTGGCTGCGGGCCATCGGCTGGAGTCCATTCGCGGACTTCAAAGCGTGCGCCCCGCAGCGCATCAGCCGCGGCGGCGAGGTCGCTGCCGTCGGCGGACGGTCGAAGAATTCCAAGGGCACCAGCATGTACAAAGACCGCCACGGGTGGCTTGCCAACTTTGAGCGCGCGCAGTGCGGACGCAATGGCCTGCTCACCCCGGAATCGGCGGTCAAAGGAAATGGATCCGCCGCTTGCACCGGCAACGAGCTGCCACGCCGGCACCGTAGCCACGCCCGATGGCCCGGTGATGATGGCGCAATCGCCAGCGGCAAGTGCCGCGCCAACTTCCGCACCCCACAACTTGGGGAGGCGATCAAGACCGTCTTGTGCAACACGCAATTCACGAGCGAGCGCAGTGAACTCCGCGGGCGCGCCCGTGAGCCATGCGGCCAGCGCCGCCGAATCCACGCGCTGCGCAGCGCGATCGGCAAGCGCGCGCGCAGCGGCAGCCAATTCTTCGCTCCAGTGCTTGAGATTGGCAGCAATTGCAGCAGCGGCGCGCGCCTCATCAGGAAACGGCCGAGCGTCCGACGCACTGCGCAATTGCTCAATGGAACGGTCAAAGGCACGCTTCTGAATCACCAATTGCACGAACCCACCGCGCAATGCGTCAAGCTCCGCCCGAGCCGGATCCTGCGCGGGCAGCGCTGTCACTAGGTCTTCAAGGAGAGGCGCCTGCACCGCAGCAACGCGTGTCAATCGATCGAACGCTGCGCGACCGGCGCGGATCGCTTCAGCGTGTTGCTGCAATGCGGATGCATCGCGTGACTGCACCGTTTCCAACGCAGCTTCATAGCGCGCGGCGTCAGCAGGCTGGGTTGGATCAATACGCGTGGCGCGAATGCGACCGTCCTTGGTTGGGCACTCAGCAATGCGCGCGAGCACTTCATCCACTTGACGCGCCACGCCCGCATCCGGCGCACTGAGAATCACCGCGATCTGCCAATCGCCGTCGAGCGCACCAAGCGTTGCGCGCGTTTCGCTGGCAAGCGTGTACGCGCGTGACTTGGTCATATCACCCACAACACGCAGTCGCGGCGCGTCGGCCATTCCAACGATCGCCACTGCCATGACGGCACCGCAGCCAAGACCAAGCACAATGCGCCACCGCCCTGCCACGTGTGCCGCCAGTGACGCACGCGCCACCACAACGGTAGCCGCACACAGGAACCACGCTGCAATCACTGTGAAATACGCAACGTTGCCCGTGTCCATCAATCCGAGCAGAAAGTCATCCAGGCGGCGTAACGGGTCGATCGAAAATCCAACATACGCAGCGTTTCCAGAGAGAAGCGCGGGAGCACTGCGCGCGATGGCGATCCAAGTGAGCCACAAGAACACCGTCAGCAGATACGCAGCCACTTGATTGCCAACCAGTGCCGACATCAGAATCCCCGATGCCAGGTACGCGCTTCCTGCCAAAAGCAAACCGATCACTCCAGTGCACGCTTCCAAGTAGTCCGGCCGTGCGAACCATTCCAGCGCGACAAGTTGCGCCACTACTGGAACCGTTATGGTGAGTGCAAGCAGTGCCAAGAGCGCCGAGAATTTTCCGCCGATGATGGCAGCAAATCCAACCGGCGATGCAGCAAGCGATGACCACGTTCCATTGCGACGCTCTTCCACAATGGAGCGCATGGATATTGCAGGCGCCACCAACAACACCGCCCAACCGAGCGCAATGAACGTTCCGCGCAACGTGGCGGGCGCGCCGCTACGAAACACTGCCACTGCAAACACCGTGCCAGCTAGTGCAGCAAACGCAGCCATCACGCTCCACCCGAGCGCGGACCCCAATTGCATGCGCCACTCACGGCGGGCCACGGCGACGGCGCTGCGAATCAAGGTCATGACTTCACTCCCGGCAGTGATTGCGGCCCGCTTGATGCGCGTGTTGGTGCAGCCGTGCCGGTCGACGTACCCGAGCCCGCCCCAGCAAGTATGCGACGAACGATGGCTTCCAACGGAACGGCGGACCGTTCCAAGCGACGCACTGCGTTTCCAGCCAATACCAATACGCGCCCCGATTCTTCAGCAAGCACTGTGGCGTCAGCCCCGTCTGTTGCATCAATTTCACATGCAAACCAGCCGTCTGCCAGTCGCGTGCAGCGGACCGCACGCACTCCGCGCACTCCGCGCAACGCGGTACTGGCGTCGGCCGCGCACTCCACCAGCAGTCGCTCGCTGGCGGCGCCGATCGTTCGCAATTCCGCCATCGTTCCAGCAGCTACAACGCGGCCACTATCAATGAGCACGGCGCGATCGCAACTTGCTTCCACTTCAGCAAGCACGTGGCTGGAGAGCAAGATGGTGGTCTCGGCACGCAAGTCTTGCAACAGCGCTCGAAAGTCAATCACTTGACTTGGATCAAGACCGGACGTCGGCTCATCAAGTACCAAGACGCGCGGCGCATGCACGATGGCCGCCGCCAATCCAACACGCTGTCGATACCCCTTGGAGAGTTGCCCACATAATCGGTGACGAACATCAGTGATGTTGCAGCGCGCCAATGCACGCGTCACCGCATCGGCACGCAGTCGGCGCGGCACTCCGTAGAGCTCGGCCCGGAACCCCACAAACTCGTTGACGGTGAGGTCTGGCTCCACCGGACTTTCCTCCGGGAGGTATCCAACCACGCGGCGCGCTTGGGCGGATCCTGCGTCCATCCGCAGCCCTGCCATGGACACTTCGCCGGCGTCGGGTGCAACCGCGCCCACCAGCATCCGAATGGTGGTGGTCTTGCCGGCACCGTTTGGCCCAAGGAACCCACAAACAGCACCAGCGGGAACGGAGAATGTCACGTGATCGACGGCGATCACGCGTCCAAACCTCTTCACGATGCCGTTCGCTTCAATCATTGGGTGGAGGCTTTCGGCTTAGATGGAACCAAGCCGAAAGTATCCCCGAATTCTAACCATCAGCCGGGTTACACTCCGCCCTGTATCAGTCCGAACGCCTACGGAACGCGCGATGTCACCGCAAACCCGAAACGATCTGCATGGAAGCGACCCCGTCCTACTCCTTGAGGAGATCGGCGACGGAATTGGCGTGGTGGACCGCGCCGGCGAAATCCTATGGATGAACCAGCGCCTTGAAGCACTCACCGCGGAGACGCTGCGCCGTTTCTGCGACTGCTGTCGGGACCTGCTGGCGGAACTTGCCAACGACGGAAGCGGTCGCCGCACCCATCTGCGCAGCTTCAAGGCTGGCGACAGTTCATGGGAAGTGGCGATTACCCCGCTCGACGGATCCAGCGATCGCAAGGCCGCATCAACGCGCGCAGTTGGAGTGCTCCACAACGTCACCAGCCGGCAACGCGTCTTGGAGCGCGTTGATCAAATCGACACCGCTGGCGCTGACCTGTTGG
>JBIKZY010000031.1:0-21258 GCA_044354475.1 Phycisphaerales bacterium | reverse complement strand
ACCCAGGCACGCCCTGATTTCCCGCCCGCCCCTAGACTCCGCCCCATGAGCCCGAGCCAGTTCGCCGCCACGAACATCCTGCCGCTTTTGGCGCGCATCGTCCTGTGCCTGGCGTTCCTGCCGCAGGGGTGGAACAACCTGATGCGTGACGTGGAATACACCGCTCATGACGCGCAGCGATTGCGTGAACTTGGCGTCCGCGGCATCACTGACCCCGATCCCAAGAAGTCTGATGTAGCGCTCGGTGCCGTGCGCGGGTTTGAAGCGTTCGAAGCGTTCGAATCACCGGAGTGGCAGAGCCCTGGCGCCCCACCAGCGCCACGGCCAGGGGCCAATGGCATGGACGACTCCGCGAGCACCGCCACACCGCAACCGGGTGTTACGCCTGCGGCGATGACTGCACCTGCCAGCAGCGCCTCACAAACGACCCCAACCACTCCATCGAAACCAACCGCGCCCGCACCGGTCATCACCGAACGCCCCAACGCGCTCGCGAGCCCGCTTGCTCCGCTCACGCAACGCGGCCTGTACACGTTGGCACTGCTCGTTGACCGCGCGCGTATCCCGTTTCCAAACGAGATTGCGTGGGCGGTGGCCGGAATCCAACTGGTCGGCGGAGCGTGCGTACTTCTTGGATTGTTCAGCCGCGTCTGGGGGCTGCTGATGTCCCTGATCTTGGCAGCACTGTTTGTGATGACCAGCCTGCCGATCATCAAGTCGCAGGGGGCATTCGCACTGGGTGCGGAACAACAGAACCTGGTGCTTGCACAAATGGGGCTCTTCGTGCTTGCGCTCGGCGCATTCCTGGTGGGTCCTGGTGCCATGAGTCTCGACCGTGCCATCTTCCGGCGCTCCAAGCGCGGCGGTCCGAAGCGCAAGTCAACATCGGCATGAATCGCGACGCGGAGAAATTCGATGGCTCGGGTCAGAAATCCGCGCACAGCGTGGATCGCCGCATGGACACGGCAGTTGACACGAGTGTGGACGCGAGGGTGGACACCGGCGTCGAAACCGGCGTCGAAACCGGCCTCGAAACCGGCTTAGAAACCAGCGCCGAAACCACTGCAGAAACCGGCGTTTCCCCCCGCAGTCCGATCGTGGCGATCACTGCATCAACCATGGTGCATGCACTCATCGCGTTTGCACTGGTGGCCATGGGAGTCACCGCCGCGCGCGCCATGCGCCGTGAGGCCCCGCCCATCTTGGTTGCCGAATGGACTCCGCCACCACCGATCGGCATTGCACCATCACCGCCTGAACTACCCATTCCGGGAGGCGCGATCGTCTACCAAGGCCCCGCAGCGCGCGGCGTATTCGACAGCGCTTCCGGCGCACGCGCGGCCGCTGATCGCTTGGAGCGACTGGCTCCGCCAATCGCAGTGGCCGCGAATGCTGCTGGCCGTTTCGGTGGCCAACTCGGCTTCGGCGGCGCACTTCCTGAACGATTCCGCGCCGCGAGCTTCGCCATGGACAAGCAGCGCGTGGCATTCCTTATTGATGGCGGCGGACGTTTGCTTTCGGCACTGCCAGCGGCGCGCTCGGTACTTGCCCAGCGCCTGGCGGCACTCATGCCCACGCAGCAGTTCACTGTCGCCATCGCCCGCGGAAACGGCGTGGAACTTGCACCCGGAACGCCAGCTGCAGCTACGCGCGCAAACACTGCCGCTGCATTGCGTTGGTTTACTGAACGCAGTGCGCCCGGAGGCACGCCGGACCTTGGTGCGGCACTTGAAAGCGTGTGGCGTGCGCTTGAACCGGACGCCATCTGCGTCATCGCTCGTGGCGCGCCCACCCCGCTCCGCACCGCAGCACGTAGCGCCAACGCCACACTGCTTTCCACCGCCGATCGGCTCAATCCCACTACGACGGATGGCTCTCGATTTGCCACATTTCTCTGCGTCGAACTCGTGGAAACATCCGCCGACGGCGCACTGCGCGCACTCGGGGAACGCCACGGCGGCAGCAACGGATACCTACTTCTCGACCGCGCCACACTCGGACTTGCACCGATGCGTTCGCGCAACCAGCCTGCAGGAAACATCAGCAAATGACTAGTTACTCACTCCCAGCCGTTGCTACCCGCACCCTTGGCCATGCCACCGGAATGTCCACCACCGTACTGGCAAGTCTTGCCGCCGGATGCATCGCTGCGCCGGCATGCGCTGGACCATCGTTCGCAACCGCCTTCTTCATCTCGCTCGACCAGTTGCCCGATGGCGGCGTGCGTGTGGACTGGATCGGTAGCTCGATGATTTGGGTATTGATTGCCATGAGCGTTGCCAGTGTGGCACTGATCTGGATTGCCTTCACCGCGAACCGCGTGAGTGACATGCTCCCTCCGTCCGCCGTTGAAAGCATGCGCTCGATGGTGAGTGGCGGCAAGTTTGCTGAGGCGCTTGAGTGGTCACGCACCAAGGGTGGCGACTTTGGCCGTGTCATCCACGCGGCACTTCTGGCTGCGCCCGCTGGCCATGACGCCATGATGCAAGCGGCGGAATCGATGACTGATGAATTGGTGGTGCGACGCTTACGAAAGATTGAAGTGCTCAATGTCTTTGGCCAAGTTGCGCCAATGATTGGCCTCTTTGGCACGGTGTATGGAATGATTGTCGCCTTCTTCACCATTGCGCAGATGGGTGGAACCGCCGACCCGGTGGCGCTTGCAGGCGGAATCGGTACGGCATTGGTGACTACTTTCTGGGGTCTGCTGATTGCCATTCCTGCACTCAGCGTGTTCGCCGTGGTACGCAATCGAATTGATGCTGCGGGTTCTGAAGGCGCGCGCGAAGTGGAGCAGATTCTTATGCGCTTTCGACCAGGCGGCGCAGGATCGCCCGTTGCAGCGTTGCGTGCCGAGGCCAAGAGTGCTGAGGCAGTGATCGGTGCAAACCACTCCAACGCTAACAACACGGGCACAGAAGCCTAATGCGCGCCAGTCGGATCCATCGCAGAGGACCTGCATCGTTTGAGGCGAACATGACGCCGCTCATCGATATGGCGTTCCTACTGATTGTGTTTTTCGTGCTAGTGAGTCAGGTCACCAGTGCGGAGATGGTGGACCTGTCCTTGCCACATCCCACGTCCGGCGCAGCCAAGCAGCAAGATGGCTCGGAGCGCATTGTGGTGAACGTGATTCCAGCGACCGATGGCGGAGCTGCCGGTTACCGCCTTGGAAAGCGTGAATTCACGGCCGATTCCGCTGGATTGCAGCAACTCGTGGCCGCCATAGCGCAGGCCATGAAAGGTCAGCCGAGCGTGGAAGTCAATATTCGCGCCGACCGCGCGACGGCGTATTCATGGGTTCGTCCAGCCATGAATGCGGTGGCCGATGCGCTGACTGTCAGCGGCATTGATCGCGCGCGAGCACGAGTTCGACTGGTGGTGCTTGGTGGAGTTACCAGTGAGTAACGCGGGCTCACAGTTCAATCATGCAGATGCGCCAAGCAATTCGCTTCATGCGCTTCATGCGCTCAACGCACTTGCAGCCGCGTTGCCCGAAGCACGCATCGGCGGCAGACCCCGACGCGGATGGCGCGCACCGCGCCGCCTACGCGGTACATCACTCGGTGCCGCCATCAGCACCAACATGACGCCGATGATTGATGTGGTCTTTCAATTGTTGGTGTTCTTCATTGCCACTACCCACTACGCAACCGACGAGCGCGTGATCGCCATGGATCTCTCGCGCCGCATTGCGGTGACAGCACCAAGTGATGCAAGTAACCAAGTAGCCGCGCCGCTCATCAAGCCACTCGATCCCTTCGCTATGAATGACGAAGCGCTGCATCTATCGGTGGGCGTTGATGGAGTCATTGTTGCCGGCGCTCCATTGCGGCGCACGTTCACCCCCGCCGAATTGCGCGCTGTATTGGCATCCGAATTGCGTGGCAGTGCGCACCCAAACGGCATGTTTCAGCCTGCATTTCCAGTGGTGATCGCACCCGCTGATAATGCTCCTTGGGAGATTGCCGTCGAAGTACTTGACGCCGCCGTGGCTGCAGGTTTCCGAAACGTTGGGTTTGAGCCACGCGCCACGGTGGTGGGGAACGCGCCGTGATCGCCACCATGATGACCGTGGCTGCACTGGTTGCGCAAGCACCCGCGCCGGACGGCATCGATGCGCTGGCCGCTGCAACGGAAGTCGCCCGCGCCGAGGCGCGGCGCCCGTACACCACATCGGTCGCGGCAACCGCGGCATGGACCCGTCTGGAACGCTTGCGTGCACCACTGCTTGAGTCAGACGATCCGCGCTGCGCTGCATGGCTTGCTGATGCCGCGGAAGACGCCATCACACTTGGCCTCGCCATTGATGGCTGCGGTGTGGCAACCATCGTTGGCATTCCAACACCCGAACAGCGCGAACGCTGCACCGCACTGCTACGCAACGCACTGACGTGGACGCGCGCCGCTGAACGCTCGGCACGCGCAGCGATTGCCGCGGGTACGGTCACTCCGGAACTGGCCACCCGACTGGACGCGGTGGAACTTGCGCAACGAATTCCCCTGATCCGCGCCTGCGCTGCAGTCCTTGCTGGTTGGTCAGGGGCACTGCCAGAAACCGATGCACCAGCAATCATCGAGAGCGCCGCTACGCGCCTCGCCGCCATGCGCGGTGCACTTTCCGGGAATGCGCGCACCCTTGCCGATGCCTGCTGCGGCCTTGGTTTAGCGCGTATCGGTCGGCACGCCGAAGCGGACGCCGTACTGGCGCCCCTTGCTGCCAACCCCGCTGTAGAACCGGTGTTCCGCATCCTTGCCATCACTGCGCTTGCAGAGAACGCCGCGGCAAACGCCAGTGGTCGTCGCCGCGCGCTCGACGCGCTCCGCGCTCGATACAGCGCTGCACTTGACGACGATTCGCGCCTCCTGCTTGGTGACCTCGACTTTCGGCTCGCTCGCGCCGCGGCAGCGGATGCCACCAGCACTGCAACGCCTGGTGCGCCCGGCCCGGCACCGGCGTGGCGGGGATGGCTCGACGCCGTTGCAACCACTCCGCCTGCGCGCCGCACCGCCGTGCGCGCGGCAGCGCTGGCGCGGATCGCGCAACATGCTGGCAGCATGGACGACCCGGTGGTGCGCGTAGCGCGCGCGTTGGCGGCGAGCAGTAGTAGTGATGGTCGCGCGGCCGGCACGGCGCTGCTTCGCGCTGCGCTTGCTGACCCGGCTCTTGATGCGGGCGTCCGCACACTTGCCATGCTGGAACTTGGTCGCGCAGAACTTCTCTTGGGTCATCCGTCCGAGGGCGCCACCGCGCTCTTGGAGTTTGCGCAGGCGTATCCCTCGGAGCCGGTCTCGCGTCATGCGATTGATGCAGCGGTTGCAGCAGCACGCGGAACTGGCGATTCCGTGCTGTTTGCACGGGTTCTTGCCACTGCCGTCGCTCGGTTCCCAGATCATCCAGACCATGCGGCGTGGCGAGTTGAGCAGTCCGCGTTGGTGCTATCCAGTGACACTGCGGTGGAGTCGCGCGAATCGCCAGCGCGGCGCGCGGCCCTTGCACTTGACGGCCTTGATCGTGCCGATCGTTCCGGCGTGACTGACCCAGCATTGCGTGCTGACTTGGCCATTGCAGCTGCCGATGCACTGAATGACGAAGTGCGCGCTGATGCAGCCATCGAAGCACTGGACCGCGCGCGTCCACTGCCAGGAACTGTGCTGCCCGAAGCGGTTCGACAACGTCTGCTTGAAGAACGTATTCGTGCACTGGTACTGGCCACACGTTCCATTGAGATGGACCGCACCGTGGCCGAAGCAACTGCAGCGGATGCCAACGGCACTGCCGACGCCGCGGCGCGCGTCTTACGAAGAATGTCCGCTGCTGACCTGGGCAGTGTTGCCGCAGCGGCGGTTGATGAACAACAGGTTGCGCGCATCGCACGACTGGCCGATGCCACCATGCACCTGGCCGCTCCAACCCCTGAACGTGATGAGATTCTTGCGCGCGCATTCATTGTGGCCCGCATGCATGACTCTGCACAGGCTGCCGCACGACGCGCCATCGCCGCGCGCGGCGATCGCGCCGATCTCACGCTTGCCCTCGCTGAATCACTGTGGGGAATCGGTGGAGACGCTGCGCTCGCTGAGGCGTTTGCACTCTATGAACAGGTGTCCCGGGCAGTGCCAGAACAGTCGCCAGCATGGTGGTTGTGCCAAACACGTCGCCTGCAAATTCTTGACCGAGTGAGTCGATCGACCGAGGCAATTGCTCCAAAGGTTGCTCGTCTCAAAGCCATCGACCCAGCGCTGGGCGGCCCTGCGTTTGCAGCAAGCATGCTTGAAGTTGCCGCGCGACATGAGTGAGCGTTCAATGGGTGCAAGCCACGCGCTACGCGGGTGACAGGCACGTTCAACCTCGATCAAACTCCATCAATCTCAATCAATCTCAATAGTCCAGCGCACGCAACTCATCGCGCAGGATGGCCGCAAGCTCAAAGTTCTCAGCGTTGACGGCGCGGCGCAATCGTTCTTCCAATTCGGAGCGTTGGCTTGCTGGCAATCGTGGCACCAATGCATCGCGCATCCCACGGAGTAAGGTGACTTCGCTGGACTGTTCGAATCCGCCCATCGGTCCGTGGTCATCAAAGTGCGTACGTAATTCAGTAAGCGCTCGCTCTACCGCCAACAACGCTTGTCGAGCGTCGCCGCCTGCAAGACCAATGGCTGCCTCGGCACGCGCTCGCATCATCACCACAAATGGCCGGAACTGTTCCAGCACCGTGCGATCGCCCTGGCTGGCGCCAAAGTCCCGGCACAGGTCGAACATGCGCAGGTTGCGCCCGGTATCGCGTACCACGGCTTCGTATTCCTCAAGGGCAAAGAGCGCCACATAGCGGTGATAGACCTGCACCCCTTCGTCGCGTAAGGCATCACAGTCCTTTGAGGTGAGGTGCATGTCCTCATCGCTCCCCGTGCGTCGACGGTATGCCTCCAATCGGGCGATGTGCCAGTCCAACAGGGAGTCCGCGCCGTGGGGGCGGCGCCCGTCCGGGCGTCCGGTGAGGGCCAATTGCAAAATTCCCAGTTCTAACCGAACCTGAACAGCACGCTCTCCGGTGGCTGTCCGGATCATCCGAACCGTGGGGCGATTGCCGCCAATGGGCCACGATCTGAGGGTTTCCGTGAGGTCCACTTCCGGTCCGGCAGCGGTGTCATCTTCACGGCTTGAGCGAGACGAATCTTGGTTTGCAGCGTCTGGAACCGGGGATTTTGGGTCACTACGATGGACGGACTCACCGCTCTCCGAGGAATGCGGCGAATCGTGATCAGGGTTGTTGGGATCTGGCTCGTGCATATGTGAAACTCCCAAAAGAGTTTGACATTCATATTGACTTGTTCCAAAGACGACCCTTGCGATTGTCGATGGGGTACGTACGATGCATCACCCGACGTGAGCGTGTGGCTCATGATCTGGTTTGCTGATCGCGAGGGTGTATGGCGCGAACCAGTGTCCAAAACGAACTTCAGCTCTACCTCCGAGAAATCAAGGAGGAACGACTCCTTACTCCCGACGAGGAAAAGGTGTTGGGCTGGCGCATTATCAATGATGAGTGCCTGAACTCCAAGGATCGGATGATCAAGGCGAACCTTCGCCTGGTGATCTCCATCTCCAAGAACTACGCCCACCGCGGCCTGCCACTCTCCGACCTCATCGAAGAGGGCAACATCGGCCTCATCAAGGCCGTTGAAGGGTTTGACCCCGCGCAAGGTGCCCGATTCAGCACCTACGCCAGTTGGTGGATCAAGCAGGCCATCAAGCGAACCCTGATCAACGCAGTTCAGCCCATTCACATTCCCGCCTATATGGTGGAATTGATTGCGCGCTGGAAGCACACCAACCGAAAGCTTGAAGAGAGTCTCGGTCGCCAACCCACGTTGCAAGAGTTGGCAACGGCGATGGGGCTCCCGGTCAAGAAGCTGCTGATCGTCCGCCGCGCCGTGAAGGCGTACCACGCCCCAAGCCAGTCACCCACCGGCGAAGACGGCGAGGGAGCAGACCTCGGCGACATCTTTGAAGACACGCGCAACACTGCTCCCGAGCACGACGTTGAGCGCAAGGAAGACTTCTCCACCATCCTCAAGCTCCTTGATTCCATCGACGAACGAGATGCGCGCGTTCTGCGCCTGCGTTTCGGTCTTGAGGGCAAGGAACCACTGACGCTTAAGCAAATCGGCGTGGAAGTTGGACTCACGCGCGAGCGCGTCCGGCAGATTGAAGTCGAGGCTCTCAAGAAGTTGCAGATGCAACTCACTGATCCCAAGCCAAGCCGATTCTTCCGCGAAAACATGCCAGTGGAAAGCACCGAGAAGGCTCGACCAGGTCGCAAGCGCAAGCAAGCACCGGGTGCGTGACAGTCAGAGCGTGTGAGTATCCGATAGTGCGATCAGGCGAACGCGTGAGCTTGTCATCACATGACATAGTGAGCGTGTCATTACGCGACCCCGGGGCCGTGGAATCACGTCCCCGCGCGCACATCGCCCCTTACGCCGTCTTCGTGCGCACCGGGTTGTAGAACGGCATCTTGACGACCTTCGCCGTGGTCTTCACCTTGCCAAGATCAAGTTCGAATTCCGTACCAACCGTGCTCATCGCTGCGGGCACATAGCCCATGGCAATGACCTTGTCGAGCGTGGGACTGAGGCAGCCACTGGTCACGTGCCCAACGTGCTTGCCACCCTGATAGAGCAGCATCCCTTGGCGCGCGGAGCGACGACCCTCAACCTCAAAGCCAACCAGGCTGTTCTGCACGCCATCAGCCTTGATCTTCAACAAGGCCTCTTGGCCAATGAAACGCCCTTCGCGCGTATCCACATCACCCTTGTCGAGCTTGACTGCAAAGCCAAGACCAGCGCTCAGCGGGTCGATTTCTTCGGTAATTTCATGGCCGTACAGAGGCATTGATGCCTCCGTGCGCAGCGAATCGCGCGCGCCCAGGCCGGCCGGCCGCACCATGGCGGTCACGCCTTCTTTTTCACGCAAAAGCATCGGTAGAACAAACTTGGCGACCGTCGATCCCATCACAATTTCCACGCCGTCCTCGCCCGTGTAACCGGTGCGGCTCACAGTGAGTTTGGCAATCATCAGGCTCTTTTCCGCGAAGCGATAACGCTTCAGCGTGGGAATTTCGCGGCTGAAAGTTCCCACAATATCAATGACCTTTGGCCCCTGAATGGCAGCCATCGCGGTGTCGGCAGTGACATCTTCCATTTGGAATGTCATGTTCTCACGCGCCTTGATCGACCCGAACCAGTCGAGGATCTTCAGACGGTTGGAGGCATTGACCACCATCATGTAGTCGTCTTCCTCGTAGCAATAAACCAAGACGTCATCGCGCACCCCGCCCCGCTCGTTGCAGACCAGCGAATAGCGCACCGTGCCACGCTCCATACCCATGATCTGCCGCGTGCAAACACGGTCGAGGAACTTGCGCGCATGCCGCCCGGTGATGCGCAATCGACCCATGTGGCTGACATCAAAGAACGCGGCGCCCGACCGGCACGCGTGATGCTCGTCAATGATGGATCCGTACGACATGGGCATCTCCCAGCCCGTGAAATCCACAAAGCGAGCCCCGCGCTCGGCGCTCCAGTGATGAAAGGGTGTACGGGCAAGATTGGCAGTGCTCATGATTCGGGAAAGGGTAGCCGAAGACATTGCGGCGCGACTATCCTCGCAGATCGAGCATGGATCGCCTCGGTACACGAACTCCCCGCCGGACATCCCGTCCCGGGCACCTCGGCGACGTACTGCGCAACGCCCTGTTGGTCACGCTGATCGCCTGCATTGCCTTCTTCGGCAGCGCGCGCGCATGGGCTCTTGATCTTGAAGACGAAACGCTGGCGGACCGCCCGGTGTCATCCATCAAGGTGGTGATCCGCGGAAAGAAGTTAGCAACTGAACAGGAGATCCGCAACAACCTGCGCATCGCCGCCGGACAGCCCTTTGATTCCAAGGTGGTCAAGAACGACGTCTCTACTTTGTACCGACTCGGTCGATTTGGACAGGTCTCGGCGGACGCCACGATTCTTCCGGACGGCAGCGTAGAAGTTTCCTACACCGCCGAAGAGCAGCAGATCGTCAACAGCATTGACTTCGCCGGTAACTATGTGATCACCGATCAGGAGTTGCGCAAGGCCGTGCCGCTGGCAACCGGCGCACCACGCGATGACTTCTTGCTGGAGCAATCGGTATTCCGAATCAAAGAGATGTACAAGGGGCGCGGCAACTACCTGGTTGACGTCAAGGTGGACGAGAGCAAACTTGACCAAGGGTTGCTCCTCTTCCAGATCATCGAAGGACCGCGCGTGCGTATTCGCGAGATTGAGTTTGTTGGCAATCAAGCGTTTGCGTCAGAACAACTTGAGGCGCAGATCAAGACCAAGCCATGGATATTTCTGTTCCGTAAAGGTGAACTTGAAGAAGACCTCTTGGTGGAAGATGTTGCCACCATTGACCGCTACTACAAAGACCGCGGGCATGTGGACGTTCGTGTTGATCGACGCATTGAATTGAGCTCCGATCAGCGCGAAGCAAAGATTGTCTTTGTAATCGCGGAAGGACGCCAATACCGGCTACGAAACATCGTTGTTAAGGGCGAGGGCGGCAATCCGCCCCAGATTATGACGCGGGAACAGATTGGCAATCTTGCCGTCATCCAACGCGGCGATCCATTTCAGCGCAACCTGATCGAAAAGACCAAGACGGCGATCGTGCAGGCGTACCAAGTGATGGGCTACATCGATGCCCGCGTGGGTGACAGTTGGGTGCGCGTGGGCGAGGAGCCCGAGGTTGACCTGCTTCTCAACATTCGCGAAGGCGGTGCCTATGCGACTGGCTTGGTAGAGATTCAAGGCAACTATGTCACGCGTGACAAAGTGGCACGCCGACTCGTTCGCTTCCAACCCGGTCGACCAATGGACGGGCGTGAAATCAAGAACACTGAGAAGCGGCTCGACCGCTCCGGCTTGTTCCGCGAGCCGCGCGTCACGCCGCAGGCGCCGGATGCCGATGACAAGGGCACTCGCGATGTCTTGGTGGATATCAAGGAGAAGCAAACCGGCTCCGTGAACTTTGGTGTTGGTGCAGGTACTGACTCTGGCTTATTCGGCGAGATCTCGCTGAAGCAGCAGAACTTCGACCTTGCTGATACGCCCAATACCTTTGATGAATTCACCGGCGGCCGCTCCTTCCGCGGCGCCGGACAGACCTTCAATCTAGCGATCGCGCCGGGTATTGAAGTGAGTAACTACAACGTCTCCATCGGTGATCCGCACCTCTTGGATAGCGATTGGGGTGGTAACACCGCGCTCAATTACCGCACTCGCTTCTTCGACACGTACCTGGAAGATCGAGCCAGCTTGCTCTTTGGAATCAGTACGCGCATTGGTGATTTCTGGTCATTCTCCGTGAATCCCCGGGTAGAGAATGTCACGCTGACCGACTTCGAGGACGAAACCCCGGTGGAGGTGTGGGAACAGCGCGGGCCAAGTTACAACAGCGCCGTTCTGATGGAACTCACGCGCACAGAAGTGGACAACCCCAGTCACCCCGGCCGTGGTTCACAGTTGGAATTGCAAACCGGATACCACGGCATCTTTGGCGGCGACTACGCCTATCCACAGGTGGGCATCAACCTCACGCAGTTCTTCACAACCTACGAAGACTTTCTGGGGCGTAAACAGGTCCTGCGTCTGCGTACGCAGGCTGCCTACATCTTCTCAACGGATGCCCCCGTGTATGAGCGCTGGTACCTCGGCGGGCGCACCCTGCGCGGATTTGCATTCCGTACTGTGAGCCCGAAGTCCAATCGGATCATTGGCAACAATCCCCCTGCTACGTTCACTACGCAAGACACCAATGTGCCCGTCGGTGGCAACTTCCTGTTCTTCGCAGGCGCCCAGTACGAAATTCCGATCATGGGCGACTTCCTATCCGTGGTTACCTTCGTTGACAGCGGAACCGTGAACGATGACGCCTGGCTCGCGCAGTACCGCGTGGGCGTTGGCGCGGGTCTACGAATCTTCATTCCACAGTTCGGCCAGGCGCCCATTGCCCTTGACTTTGCCTACCCCCTCATGAAGCAGGAATTTGACGAGGAACAAGTATTTAGTTTCACGATCGATCTGCCCTTCTGACACCCTGCCATCGGTGGCGGCGGCTGCGTACACTGCCGGGATGAGCAACCAACGGACCTTTGCAGGCATCTTCGTCGCGGCAATTGCTGGGGCAATGGTGACCGCCGTCTCGTACAACGCCGGCGCCTCAGCACGCATGGCCCCCGCACCCACCCGCGTCGGCACCGTGGACTTGGTCAAAGTGATCGAGCGTCTGAATGAGCGCAGCGACTGGGAAGTGCAGATCACCGCACTTGGCAAAAAGGTCCAAGACGAATTCACCGCCAAGCGAAAGTCCGTTGAGGAATTGGCCAAGACCATGGAGACCGCCGCCAACGATCAAGAGCGGATGGGAATTCGCGACAAACTGGCATTCGAACAACTGCAAATGGAGCAATGGGAAAAGATCAAGAAGATCGAGGTTGATCGCGAGCGCGCCCTGATGTGGCAAAGCATGTACCGCAACGTTCGGGCGGAGAGTCAAAAGCTGGCGGACGCTGAGGGTTGGGACGTCATCCTGGTGAACGACGGTGTCACCGACATTCAATTGCAGCGCGATTCCAAAGTGCCGCTTGAGTCACAGGCGCAAGAGCAAATCGTTCGCCGCCGCGTCCTGTTTGCAGCAAAGTCCATTGATGTGACTGATCAACTCGTGGTACGCATGAACAACGCGCGCGGCGCCACTGCTAAATCAACCACGGGCGACGCAGCTGCTCCAGCAGCAGCTCAGGGTGGCGCAGTTGCGCCTGCGCCTGCGCCTGCGCCTGCGCCTGCACCTGCACCGAAGTAAATTCACCCCGACACGAACACCCCGACGGTTTCAGTTTCATGACAACTACCATGAGAAATACCACGATCGCCCTTGGCATTGCCGTAGCCGTGCTTGTTGCCGCAACTGCATTCCCCGACCGCCCTTCCCGCGTTGCCAGTGTTGATGTGGAACGCATCTTCACGGCGCTTGATGAACAAAAGTCCATTGAAGCTGCCATCAAGACGCTTGGCGAAAAGATGGTTGGTGAGAAGGACCGCATGAGCCGGGAACTGCAGGACCTCAATGCTGAACTGGAGAGTTACAAGCCCGGCACCCCGCCCTACAACGACACGCTGAAGAAAGTGGAAGGCGCCATCGGCACGATGAGCGCACAGGATCAATTTGGTCAGTTGAAGGTGGAAGCAGAACGCGCCAGTGGCATGCGCTCGCTGTACATCAAGGTGCGCGAAGCTGCTGCCGCGGTGGCCAAGGAAGGCAAGATTGACTATGTGATCATCAATGATTCGATCCCTCCGATCGAACCAGCGGGATTCACTGCCACTCGGCAGCAATTGGCCATGCGCCGCATTCTCTTTGCAGACAATGAGCTTGATATCACCGATGCCGTGATCGCTCGAGCGAATGCTGAGTTCAAATCGCGCGGTGGTGTTCCGCCAGCTGCAATCACTGCGCCACAAGCTGCCCCCAAGCCATGACGAACGTCCTGCACACTTCGGGATCGATTGCCGAATTGGTGCACGGCACACTGGTTGGACCCGGAGACCGCCCCGTGCGCGGGCTGGGCACCGTGATTGATGCAGGCACCGAAGAACTCACGTTCATTGGTGACTTGCTCAACGCAAACCGCTGGGCTGATTCACGCGCCGGTACTGCGATTGTCACCCGCGGAATTGAAGTGCGTGGCCATGACCCCGCGAGCCGCAGCCTCATTGAAGTTGACAATGCTGATCTGGCAATGATCCCGGTGCTGGAGTTGTTCTTCCCGGGCGAGTCGCTGCCGGCGCTGGGAGTTTCACCGGATGCCCGCATTGATCCAACCGCAAGCATCGGCGCAGGTGCGCGCATTGGACCGGGCGCCGTGGTCGGCGCGCGCTGCGTAATCGGCACTGACGTTTCGATTCATGCCAATGCCGTCATCTATCCAGACGCTCACGTGGGCAGCGGAACGCTCATCCACGCCAACGCGGTGATCCGCGAGCGATGCAGCATTGGCGCTCGCTGCGTGATCGGGGCCAGCTCAGTGATCGGCGGCGATGGATTTGGCTACCGCCCCAGCGCTGATGGGAAGTCGGTGTTGCGTATCCCGCATCTCGGCTCGGTGGTCCTTGAAGACGACGTCGAAATCGGCTCCGGTTCCATGATTGATCGCGGCAAGTTTGCCGCCACGCGCATTGGTGCCGGCTCCAAGATTGACAACCTCTGCCAAGTTGGTCACAACGTGCAGATGGGTCGGCTATGCATGGTCAGTGGGCACACCGGGATCGCCGGAAGTTGCAACATCGGCGATCGCGTGCACATGGGCGGCGGCTGTGGCATCGGGCCGCACCTGACCATCGGAAACGACGTGCGCATTGCCGCGCGCTCGGCACTCATGAGCAATATCCCCGCGGGCGAGACGTGGGGCGGCTACCCGGCGCAGGAAATTCGCTCCGCGTTGCGAGAGCAGGCCGCGATCCGTAAACTCACTCAACTCTCCAAGCCGCTCCTGAAGCTCCTCAAAGACCAGTAGCGACGAGTAACGCCCGCAGTGACCGCTTCCCCCATGATCACGACCCGCAACGCAGCACGCGGTGTCCCCGCAGGCGCACCCCGCCAACGGACCGTGGCCGCATCGGCCGTGGTCACCGGCAAGGGACTCATGCTTGGGCGCGAGGCCACGCTGACCATCATGCCTGCTCCGCCCGACCACGGCATCGTGTTCGAACGGACCGACCTTGAACGTCCAGTGATCATCCCCGCGTTGGTCTCCAGCGTGATCCCCAACGCGCGACGCACCACGCTCAAGGCTGGCGATGTCACCATTGAAACTGTTGAGCACTGCATGTCTGCGCTGCGCGGACTGGGTATCGACAATGTGCTGCTGAAATTGCATGGCCCAGAACTTCCCTGCGGCGATGGCAGCGCGCTTCCATTTGTTGATGCCATTCGCGCGGCTGGTATTGCTGAACAAGATGCTCCGCGCCGGATGTTCAAATTGATGGAGACGGTGTCGGTGGAGGAAGGCGACGCATCAATCGCGGCTATCCCCGCTGATAGCCCCGGCGGCATGCGGCTGATGTACGACCTTGACTACGGCGCCAATGCGACGCGCATTCCGCATCAGGCGTGGAGCTTTGATCCAGCGCGTGATGATTACGTTGCTGAAGTAGCTCCAGCGCGCACGTTCTCCTTGAAGGAAGAGGCCGAAGCCCTCTGGCAAGCAGGCCTGTGCCGCCACCTCACGCCGCGCGATGTCTTGGTGATCGGCGACGAAGGCCCCATCCAGAATGAGTATCGATTCCCCGATGAACCAGTGCGTCACAAGATGCTCGACGCTATCGGAGACCTCGCGCTGGTAGGAACCATTGTGGAATGCCAAGTGGTTGCCAATCGTTCCGGTCACGGATTGAACCGCCAGCTCGGCATGAAACTGCTGCGGATCGTGCAACGAGAGCGGCAGTCGCGCAAATTGATCGAAGGTCGCGCCATGGACGCCCGTGCCATCGGTCGCCTCATGCCGCACCGGTTCCCGATGCTGTTGGTGGACCGCGTGCTGGAACTTGAGCCAGGCCGCCGCGCTATCGGTGTCAAGAATGTCACTATCAACGAGCCATTCTTCCAAGGTCACTACCCCGGCACCCCCATCATGCCTGGCGTGTTGATCGTGGAAGCGCTCGCGCAAATGGGCGGCCTACTCCTGAGCCAGACCCTGGAACACACCGGCAAAGTGGCCGTGCTTCTTTCACTTGATAAGGTGAAACTGCGCAAGGCGGTCACTCCAGGCGACCAGCTTGTGCTGGAAGTAGAAACCATGCGCGCTACCAGCCGCAGTGCAGCCGTGAAAGCGCGCGCACTGGTTGGTGACAAGGTGGCAGCCGAAGCAGAAATTCGCTTCATGATGGTTGACCAGGATTTCCAGTAAACCATCACCACCCCACTCACATGCCGATTCATAGCAGCTCCATCATCGACCCCAGTGCCCGCATTGCGCCCACCGCCGAAATCGGTCCGTGGTGCATTGTTGGACCGGAGGTTTCGATTGGTGATGGCACTGTCCTCATGAACAATGTGGTGGTTGAATCACACACGCGGATTGGCCGCCAGAACACCATCTTTCCGTTTGCCTATATCGGCGGTACGCCGCAAGACAAGAAGTTCACCGGCGAAAAGAGCTGGTGCGAAATTGGCGATCGCAATCAGATTCGTGAGCACGTCACCATCCACCGCGGCACCGAGAACGGCGGCGGTTGGACACGTGTGGGCAGCGACAATCTCATCATGGGCACGGTGCACATTGCACACGATTGCATTGTGGGAACCAGTTGCATCCTTGCAAACAACGTCATGCTTGCCGGCCACTCCGTGGTTCAGGACAACGCCAATGTTGGTGGCGGAGCGGGCATCCATCACTTTGTGGTGATCGGAACGTGCGCGTTCGTTGGAGCCATGGCCCGCGTCAGTATGGATGTGCCGCCCTTCATGATCGTGGAGGGGAATCCCGCCGAGGTTCGCGGTCACAACCACATCGCCATGGCGCGGCGCGGCTTCACGGAGACTGATATTGAGGCCATGAAGGAGGCGTACAAGCGCCTGTTCCGTGACCGGGGCGGCAGCCTTGCAGAGAAAATCAGCGGTCTCATGGCCAAGTACCCCGGGGTTCGGTCGGTGGAGATCTTGGTGAATGCCGTGAATGCGCAAGCGCGCGGAGTGCACGGGAGATCCCTTGAAACCCAGCGTCTTGACGACCGTCGCGGTCGCCGGGACTAACCATCGCGCCCTTAGGTGTCGCAAAGTGTCGGATGGTATCGGTGTTCCGCCAACACCCCCCCGGCGGTTATGCTTCCCCGAATGAACGCCTCTCCGCGACACGAAATGGTTGACGAGATCATGGAGCGCGCTGAGACGGCGCTGCGCCGATCGCAATGGTTTGAGGCAGAACGACTGGCGCACCGCGCCATGGAAATTTCACGGAGCAAGGAAGACTTTGGCCTCCTCGCCCGCGTGATCCTTCCGCTGCAAGAGGCGCGCCGCCAGAGAATTCAAGAAGCGCTTGGCAACAAGAAGCTCACCATCCTGCAGGCCGACATTACCGAAGACATGCCGCTGACTCCGGGCTGCTATTTGGTGCAACCGCCCACCGTCGGTGCTGATGCTCGCCGGCTCCGGCTTGCTGCACTGCGCCGCGAAATTCCGGTGGCGGTCATGTGTCGCGAACCGCTCTCGCAGTTGCGCCTCTGTCCGGTGGTAGCGATCGGACAGATGACCATTCGTGCGCGCATTGACCCGCCGAAGAACTGGGATAAGCCCGATCACAAGTGGTTCATTGGAGCCATGGAACAACTCGGCGACGCTGCCATTGAGATGCTCGACACCGGACTGGAACTTGATCGACAGATCGATTTCCTGATGGCTGCGCTCGACTCGGTGCCAGACCATGAGAAGTTGCATCAAGCGCTTGAGACACTCTGCAAGCAAGCTGCCAAGGGATTCGTGCGTAGCAATCGGCCGCGCATGGATGAACTGGACGCTGAGGTTGAGGCAGCCGGACCGGAGCTCGAAGCCGAACTTGGGATCATCCGGAAGAAGACACAAGCGAGCGACGAAGACTGACGCAGACAGCGGCATCATTCAGCGCCAGGAAAGCCCCTCAAACAGCGTGTTGAGGTTGGTTGCCCCATCGACGCCAACAATCACCATGTCTTCGACGCGCACCCCGCCGTGGGCGCGTCCGTACAAACCAGGCTCCACGGTGAGCGCGTCACCAGTCACTAGCACTGGCCCCTTGAAATCAAGGAGCGGCGGCTCATGAACATCAAGTCCAATGCCGTGACCAGTGCCGTGCGTCATGCCACACCACGTGTCAGGCGCATCGGCGGGTGGCATCCCACTTGCAAACCCGTGTGCATGAATCACGCCAAGCGTGGCACGATGCACGTCCTCACCGGTGACGCCCGTGCGCACCGCGGCAATCGCCGCACGCTTCGCCTCAAGCACAGCACTGTGCATACGCGTGACTTCCGGGTGCACATCGCCATGCACCACGGTGCGTGTGCAGTCGCCGTTGTAGAACGTCTTCTGGCAGCGCGGAAAGATGTCCACGATCACCGGCTGACCGGTTCGTAGATCACCGTGACCGTGCTCATGGCAATCCGCACCCTGCGCACCGCATGCAACGATGGACGGCGGATTGCTGAACCCCAACTTCAGGAGGTGCACATCGATCATGAATCGCAGGTGTTCTGCGGAAAGGCGCGCGCCGTGGTGATGCAAGACACCGTTCGCATCTGCGGTTGCGCGCGCCACCGTCTCACACGCCATTCGCATGGCGTCTTCAGTTGCACGCTGCGCGCTCTGCAGCCACTCCACTTCCTGCGGGTCCTTGGCGCGGCGCGAAAGGACGCCCATACCGGCGTCGTATTCAAGCGCAATTCCAGCCTGTCGCAAGTGATCGGCAAAGATCAGGGGCAGCGTGCGGTCGGAAACAACCAGGGTGATGTGCTGACGACGCAGGCATTCCGCCACGGCTTGCGCGGTAGCCGTTTCGCGATCGCCAGACAACCCACCCACAGGTTCAAAGTCGCGTGGACATGACACCGCGTCGGCCCGGGCGTGCTGCCGCGCACGGCCCATCTCAATATCCCGCACGATGAACACACGATGCGCTGGCTGACCGTCCTTCAGAAAGTCAATGCATGCCGCCGGATCACCCACGGCAAAGCGAACCGCGTGAAACAGGCTCTTATTCACTGCAGGAATACCGGCGATAAGTCGGGCGGTAGACATAGTGGAAATCAGCGTGACAGTGCTCGGTACTGCAGTCGGCGCGGCGGAGCATCAGCAGCCAGCCCCATACGGCGATGCCGATCCGCTTCGTACGCCGAGTAATTGCCGTTGTAGAAGAAGACTTTGCTGTCGCCTTCAAAGGCCAGAATGTGCGTGGCCACGCGGTCAAGGAACCAGCGATCATGGCTGATCACCACCACGCAACCAACGAAGCTTTCCATGCCATCTTCAAGGGCACGCATGGTGTTGACATCGATGTCATTGGTCGGCTCATCCAGCAGGATGACATTGGCGCCCTCCTTCAACATGCGCGCCAGATGCACGCGATTGCGCTCGCCGCCCGACAGACTTCCAACAATCTTTGATTGATCTGTACCCGTGAAACCAAAGCGCGCTACGTAGGCACGGCTATTGGTTTCCACGCCGCCCAGCATCATCTTCTCTTCGCCACCAGAGATGGCTTCCCAGAGATTCTTGTCGTTCGGGAGCGTCTCGCGGCTCTGCTCAACGTAGGCAAGCTTGACACTCTCGCCAACGCGCATCTCGCCGGAGTCCGGCTGCTCGGTGCCGATGATCATGCGGAACAGCGTGGTCTTTCCTGCGCCGTTTGGCCCAATGATTCCCACGATGGCGCCGGCTGGAATGGTGAAATTGACATCATCCAAGAGCACCTTCTCGCCGTATGCCTTGCACAGACCCTTGGCTTCAACAACCAATGTGCCCAGACGCGGACCCGCGGGAATAAAGATTTCCACCTCGGCAGCGCGTTCCTTCTGGTTCTGCCCGGCAAGCTGTTCATAGCGCTCAACGCGCGCCTTGTTCTTTGCCATGCGTCCTTGCGGATTACGACCGATCCACTCCAGTTCGCGCGCCAACGCCTTCTGCCGAGTCGATGCGTGCTTCTCTTCCACTTCCAGGCGCTTCTTCTTCTGCTCAAGCCAACCGGTGTAGTTGCCCTTGTAAGCAATGCACTGGCCGCGATCGAGCTCAAGGATCCATCCGGCAACGTTGTCCAGGAAGTATCGATCATGCGTCACGGCAATGATGGTTCCCTCAAAGCGCTGCAAATGTTGCTCAAGCCACGTGACGCTTTCCGCATCCAAGTGGTTGGTCGGTTCGTCAAGCAATAGAATGTCAGGCTTGGTGAGAAGCAGCGTGCACAATGCCACGCGGCGGCGCTCACCACCAGAGAGCGTGTTGCACGCCTGATCTGCTGGCGGGCATCGCAATGCTTCCATGGCCATTTCCAACTGGCTGTCGATGGTCCATGCCTCGCGGCGGTCCAACTCTTCTTGCACCGTCGCCTGCTTGGCCATCAACTTATCCATCTGCTCCGGCGTCATGTCCTCGCCGAACTTGGCGTTGATCTCGTCGTACTGCCGGAGCAACTCAAAGGTCACCTTGGCACCGTCGCGCACCACTTCCATCACGGTGCGCGTGTCGTCGATCAGCGGTTCCTGTTCGAGGTAGCCGATCGTGTAGCCATTGGCTGCCATGATCTTTCCCTCATAATTCTTGTCGAGCCCCGCCAAGATCTTCAGAAGCGTGCTCTTGCCGCTGCCGTTGAGACCCAAGACGCCGATCTTCGCTCCGTAGTAGTACGAAATCGAAACATCAGTCAGGATCTTCTTGCGATCGATCTCCTTCGATACATTGAGCATCGAGTAGATGACTTGCGTTTCGTTCTTTAGACCGGTTTTCTGTGGTGCTGCCATGGGGTACTCCGCTCAATGGGGGAACAACGGATTGTACGCAGCCCGCGCAAGTACCTTGTCAGCATGGCAACCCTGGTTGAATGGCTTCGCGCAAACACCAACGGCAGGCTGCGGCGCATCCTGATCGGCGGCGTCGGCGGCAGCATCACGCTGGCTGGGATTGCGCTCTTGGTACTCCCCGGCCCCGGAATTCCACTGGTGCTTGGTGGCCTTGGCGTTCTCAGCCTGGAGTTTGCCATTGCACGCACCTGGGTGGAGGCGCTCAAGCGACATGCCGAAGGCGCGGGCGTACCAAAGCAGGCACTGTGGATCCTGCCGATTGCCGGAATAATCATTTCGATTGCATTCACGCTGACCCCTGCCTACTTCGGGGTGGTGCACGGCAACAACACGTGGACGGTGGTACGCAAGCCCAGCTTCACCTGGGCACATTCGTATTCATCGATCGATGAATTACAGAAAGCCGCAGCAGACGATCCGGCGGCGGCGGAGATGCTGGCGCGATCTGGTCTTGTTGGCGCAACGCCGTAAGTCAGCGGTCAATCACTTGCCCGCCGTTGCACTCGGGAGGTGGCGCTTAAAAAACTCCAACCGCTTGGCGGATCCATACGCCGTCTCCGCCGCGCCGTGCCCTGCACCCGGGACCACCACTAACTCATGATCCTTGCCAGCGCGCAC
>JBIKZY010000030.1:0-21372 GCA_044354475.1 Phycisphaerales bacterium | reverse complement strand
CGCGGTGACATATCAAGCACTGCACGCCAGCATGGATGTGATGCGTGCGCGGTCCGTGCACTTTGCAAAGATGATTGCTGGTCTTGAAGCAAAGGTCAGTTGGAAGTTGAGCTTTCCGTTTCAAAGACCGGCTGGATGCTTCCACGGTGGCGCGTTCTTTGACGCCATCGGAACCAAGTTTGACACGTTAGAGCGGCGCGAAGAGATTGTGAATGCTGATGTACTGGATGCGTGGTTCCCGCCCTCGCCGCGGGTGGTTGTGAAGTTGCAAGCGCATCTGCCGTGGTTGTTACAGACTTCGCCGCCAACGTCGTGTGATGGACTTATTGAGGCAATTGCGACAGCGCGCGGAGTGTTGCCAAGCAACATTCTGCCGGGAGCGGGTTCTTCAGACTTGATCTTCCGAGCGTTCCGGCACTGGTTGACGCGGGAATCGCGTGCGCTGATATTGGATCCAACATACGGCGAATACGCGCACGTGTTGGAGCAAGTCATTGGCTGCACGGTTGACCGATTCCCGTTGCGCCCAGTGGACGGATTTGCGGTTGACCTTGAGAAGTTGTCATGTGTACTTGAGCGTGGCTATGACCTTGTTGTGCTTGTGAACCCGAACAGCCCGACTGGTTGTTTCATTCAGCGCGAGCATCTGCAGGCGTTACTGAATAGCGTTTCCGAACGCACTCGGGTGTGGGTGGACGAAACCTACGTGGAGTATGCGGGGGCAGCGCAGTCGATTGAGAAATTTGCTGCTCGATCCGAGAATGTGATTGTGTGCAAATCGATGTCGAAGGTGTACGCATTGAGTGGTGTGCGTGCTGGCTACTTGTGTGCCGGTGCGCATCAGTTAGAGGCATTACGCGCATTAACGCCGCCGTGGGTTGTGAGTTTGCCGGCACAAGTTGCGGCAGTGGAAGCGTTAGCTGATCCCGAGTATTACGCAGCGCGCTATGTTGAAACGCACCAGTTGCGAGCCGAGCTTGAAGCGGGATTGCGCGGCGTGGGATTGAAGACGTTCCCCGGGGTGGGAAATTTCGTGTTGTGTGAGTTGCCGGCCGGCGGGCTGGAGTGCGCGGATGCGGCTACGTTGGTCGCGCGGTGTCGCGAGCGGGGGGTATTCATTCGCGATGCGTCGGGGATGGGCCGGGGCTTGAGCGGCGGCGCTGGCGCGGGCTATGTGCGGATTGCGGTGAAGGATGCGCGGGGCAATGCGCGGGTGGTGGAGGGGGTGCGGGAGGGAGTCCGTGATTCGAGTGGTAGTCCAAAGCCCACCATAGTGTGGGAAACGTCATGAATGGGCTGTCCATGATTCGGGTCGAAGTGCAGTCTTGTGGCGAACTCGGGCGGTTAGACTCGGTGTCCCGAATCAAGAATTTAGCGCTTGTTGATGAGTCACTGCGGCGGGTGATTCACTGAGAGCAGTGGCCTTCAAATTTTTGGGGGTATTGCATGGAGCGAAAGTATTTACGATCCATGTCCTTCAGACTGCGTTTGCTATCTGGGAAACTTCTCTGACCGATTGAGCAAAACTATGGCAAGTCTCCCGCATGGCATCTACGAAGCGCTGCTCGATGAGAACTTGAATGACATTTTGCAACGCCATCCGGAGTTGCGATCGGTGTTCGGGAAACTAGATCCGGAAGAAGAGCCTGCGCGCTACGCAGCATTTCTTGCACGGCTATTGGAAAGAGCACTGCGGCTTGAAGGTGACCCAGCGAAGCGATTAAGCCTCTGCAATGAGATTGTCGAGCGTATCGCTGGTAACCCAACGACGCAGTTTCTAAGTAGTAGTCGCCTGGTCAAATCTGACAACCCGGTCCTGCTGGAAGTCACGCCGCCAAACTATGCGCACGGAGGCATTCCTCGCCCCCAAACAGCCTTAGTAGAGAGCAGCCTCTTCACGGGTTCGCCTGCCGATCCCCAACTAGTGCATGAACTTGCAAGGGAAATGAAGTCTGCAGATTCAATGGACTTGCTGGTGTCTTTCATTAAGTGGTCGGGGCTACGTCTATTGATTCCAGCTTTTGAAGAGATGATTACCCGCAACGCAAAAGTGCGCATCATCACCACCTCCTACATGGGGGCTTCAGATGCTGAGGCAGTGGAGTGGCTGGCGGGTTTGCCAAACGTAGACGTTCGTGTGTCCTATGACACTGAGCGCACAAGACTTCATGCGAAGGCGTATCACTTCCGTCGGGACAGTGGTTTCTCTACCGCATACATCGGCTCAGCGAATATGTCACAGGCGGCTATGACAAGTGGGCTGGAATGGAACCTAAAGGTGACTGCGCAGGACATGCCGCACATCTTGGACAAGTTCCTCGCTGAGTTTGAAACCTATTGGAATAGCACCGAATTCGTCCCCTTCAATCCAGAGGATCCCTTCGTATTCCGAGAGGCGCTCAAACATGCACGTATGGCAAAGCAGGGAATCGCCTCAACATTCTTTGACATTCGACCGCATCCGTTTCAAGAGAGAATTCTTGATGCGCTCCAGTCAGAGCGTCTGGTTCACGGTCATTGGCGTAATCTAGTAGTAGCGGCCACAGGAACAGGGAAGACAGTTGTGGCGGCCTTCGATTTCAAGCGATTCTTTGATGAACGGAAGCGAAATGCACGCGTATTGTTCGTCGCACATCGCAGAGAGATTCTTGAGCAGGCACTCGGAACATTTCGGGCCGTGCTGCGGATGCCGGATTTCGGGGAATTACTCGTTGGTCCCCACACAGCGAGTTGCTACGACCATCTGTTCTGCTCTGTAGACATGCTTGGGTCGCGGCGCCTGTGGGAGCAATTAGGCTCCGATTTCTTTGACTTCATTGTTGTCGATGAAGTGCATCACGGGCCAGCCGCCAGCTATCGAGCGGTCTTTGAACGATTTACTCCGCGAATACTTCTGGGTTTGACGGCAACTCCCGAACGTTTGGACGGTGCCAGTGTTGCTAGCGACTTTGGTAATCGATTCGCCGCAGAGATTCGCTTGCCTGAAGCACTTGAGGAGAAATTACTCTGCCCGTTCCAGTACTTCGGCGTCGCAGACCCGGTGTCGCTCAAGGCGGACAAGTTCTGGCGCGGGGGTAAGTACGACGTTTCAGAGTTGGAGATTGCGTACACGGGAAATCACGCGCTGTCGCTTCAGAGATTGGACGTTGTGACGAGCACTCTGCTCAGGTTTGAGCCTGATTTGGAGCGGGTCCGCGGAATTGGATTTTGTGTGTCCATTAGCCATGCAAAGTTCATGGCAGACAAGTTCAATGAGCGCGGGATTGCTTCTGTCGCGCTCGTTGGGGAGACCGCGCCCGACGTTCGATCTGCACTGCTCAGTGACTTTCGCGCGGGAAAGATTCGATTTCTGTTTACCGTTGATCTATTGAGTGAGGGCCTTGACATACCTGACGTGAACACGGTGTTGTTTCTGAGGCCAACACAAAGCCTTACGGTTTTCCTACAACAACTTGGCCGAGGACTGCGGCACTCGCCAGGAAAGGACTGTCTGACTGTGCTGGACTTCGTTGGCCAGGCACACCGTCGCTATCGCATTGACCGAAAGCTGAAAGCGCTGATTCCAAAGCGCCGATTCAATATCTTGCGAGAGGTAGAGATGGACTTCCCGCATCTTCCTTCAGGCTGCAGTATTCAGCTTGACAGGGTTGCGCGGGAGTACGTGCTGGCGAACATTCGAGAGAGTCTTCGAAATCTGAAAGACCAAGTTCCTGAACTCATTAAGTGCTTCGAGCACGAATCCGGGGAGCCGCTGACGTTCAGTAACTTTGTGCGGTTCCATCAGTACGAGCCGGAAACTCTGCTTGCTGGAACTGGTACTAGAACATGGTCGCAGTGGAAGGCGGCCGCTCACCTTGCCGATATGCCGACGGATCCGGACCTTGTAGAACTGAGACCTGCGCTGATTAGTGCCGCACAAACGAGCGGGCCGCGGGAGATCGCGAGGCAGCGGAAAGTGATCGCTCATCTGCGGGGCGGGGATACTGACGCGGCACTTGCCGAGGCTGGCGACTCGGCCCTACTCACGCATTACCGCATCTGGGGGAAGCCGGGGCCTCGCCTTCAATTGGCAAGCATGGCGGAATCATTTGACCGAGCCGCCAAAAATCCGTCAGTGCTTGCTGATCTTTCAGAAGTTCTGGATTGGGCTGACGACGAGTCGCGCGTTGGAACTGCCACGCTCAATCTTCCATTTCCATGTGCTCTTGAGCTTCACGCTACGTATGGGAACGATGAAATTAAGGCAGCACTCGGTGAAGCTTCGTTCGACTCAGCCGGAATGACAGGGCCGGGTGTGATTTCTTGCAAAGAAATTAATGCGGTTGTCGCGCTCGTCACATTTCAGAAATCAGAGCAGCAATTCTCTCCGAGCACCATGTACCAGGACTATCCAATCAGCCGGGAGCTTCTGCACTGGGAAACCCAGGGGCGAACCAGCCAGGCAAGCGAGTCAGGGCAGAACTTGATCCATCACAAGGAACGCGGCATAACCATGCTGTTCTTCGTCCGTTCTCGGAAACTCATAGATGGCACAACCTCGCCGTTCACGTTCCTTGGGCCTGCGAATCTTGTGAGTTTCAAATCAGATCGGCCCATTCAAATGGTTTGGCAGCTTGATCATCCGATGCCGGTTGAGTTGTTTGAGGAGAATCGGAGGGGTGGGTAATTGGGCGACGAGTAGCAGTGGAAGGGTTAATGGCAAATTCAACTTTAAATCGTGCTGTGGCTCTTGGTCCGCTGGCGATGGTCGCCCGTCGTTAACTGTTTGCTGACCCTAATCACTGCACGACAAACACTTCATCCCAGTGCCACTCACATGCTTCGGCTGCTGGATGCTGGTCGACTTCTGCCGGGCGGCGGATAGTCTTGCCCTGGAATTGGCCGAACAATTGAGTCGACTCTTCGGACTTGTCCAACTTGGGCGAAACGTGAATCGTCCCTTTAGGGTTGACTGTGATTGCGCCTCGATCGAGCGCAACATGGTGCATTCGGCACAGACACAGCCCGTTATTGACAGTATCTGGACCGTTGCACTGGTGCCATCGAATGTGCGCAGCTTCCAACCCGAAGTGACGCGCATCAACCTTTGGCGACGCTCCGCAGATTGCGCATCTCCAGCCGTATGCCCTAAGGACGCTCTTACTAAACGCCGAGTCTCGCACCGTTCTCATTACGAGAACTCGCGTGTGGTCTTGCAAGCGAAATGGCAACGAATGATTTTGGATCGGTAGTTGCGCGGCATCAAACTGCATTGCGGCAAGTAGTTCGTCCTGGAGTGTTTCCGGAACGATTGAATCCGCGATTATGGCGGCAGCTTCTAGGAGTGCTGCGGGATCTCGCTGAAATAGATCTGCTGCCTCCGCGCTGATACCAAACGATGCGTACTTTCGTAGGTCCCCGATCGTCGGATTTCCACTGGCGTCCTGGCCGATGCGATCGCTATGGGTAACTTCCCAGATGTTGCTTGGTGTTTGGTTGTTCTTACGCAATCGCCAAACTGGCTGTTCTGGGTGGGGTGTCCTTCGTGGCGGACCAAACTGGTCGAGCAATTGCTTTAAAGTCATTTCGGCATCGACGTACCGCACAAGGCGATGCGTATGACCTCGCTGGAACTGACTCATGGCGTAGAGCAGGGCAAGTGCCTTGTGTGGCGCACGCTGGCCCGCGCTGGTCCAGACCGGTGCGCTTCGGAATTCCTGTAGGAAGCTATCAAGGTCCATGGCGCGAATCTACACACTGGCCGTGAAGCGTGGATCGGGATTCTGAACGCTCAAACGCCCACCCGAAACCGAAACGGCAACCCCTCCCGCTCCGCCACCGCATTCGCCACCTTCATCTCCCCCCGCAACTCCGCCGCGAAGTACGTACTCCCCGGACGATCCCCCTCCACGATCACCACGCCAAGCGCATCAAGCATCTTGCCGTCCATCTCCTGGAAGAACGACATCGCTCGATCCTGGCCCGCCCAGCCGCTGGGCCAGGAGTCTGACTGCGACCAGTCAACATCTTCGGCAAGCCACTCTCGAATCAGTGTGCGGAAGCCGGCCACTCCGCGCTTTCCACCACTCTCGACCCAAGCCTGCCACCCATCATCGGGGTCTTGCATGCGGTCCCTGCACTCTTCCAACTTCTTTCGACGCGCGCTACTCAACTTGCTGTCTTCCAAGCGAGTTTCAATCTCCTCGACTTCTTCCGCGCACCGCTCCTGGAATCGCTCCCGCAATTCGTCGTACTGATCGACATCCGCGATGATGTCCTCCGGCGCCTGCAGTCCCTTGACATCGATGTCCTCATACACATCGCTGTTGACCTCCGGCCCGGTGTCATCAGCCTCGCCAATCGTCCCGTATTCATCCACTTCGAAATACCACGGCTCCTTCACTAGCTGCACCCACGCATCATTCACCTGCGCGTCACTCGCGGGTGATGGAAGTACCACTGTTGCGCCCAACGCACTCAACGCGAGCAGAAACTGGCGGCGGTCGATCTTGAAATGGTTGTCAGTACTCATGGGTGGTGCTCGGTTACGGTCGCTCGGAAGAGTGGGCGCGGTTGGGGTGCTTCGGTGCTCTGAGTATCCAGCAGGGGGGTGAAGCAAGTGCTTCACAGGCGCCCCTGTCCAGGTTTCCGGACTGCTGTAAAGTGCTGCCAAATAGGGATTTCCATCGCTAAATCGTGTTCGGGTGCATAGTTCCACATGTCCGCGATACACCACGGCGATAATTTCCGCCTTTAAGGGTGAGCGTCTGACATGGCGCAAGTTTCCGGAGCATCAAATGAAGACGAACCTCGCCGCGTTCTACGCCGTTGCCGCCCTCCTGTCTGTTTCTGCGACCGCTGTCGCGGAAACGAGAGTCGTGCCCGACCAGTACGGCTCCATCCAAGCGGCGATCGATGCGTCTGCCAACGGAGACGTGGTCCTCGTACGCGCAGGGGCCTACAACGCGCGTGTCGACCTGCGCGGACGACTCATCCACCTCAAGAGCGAGCTCGGACCAGCGGCCACGTTCATCGACCCACAAGGTCAAGGCGGCTTCGTCGTCAACTGCGACGAGGGCGAAACGAACCAGACGATCATCGAGGGCTTCACCGTCCGCAACGGTCTCGACAGCGGTATCTACATCAGCGGGTCAAGCCCGGTGATCAAGAACTGCAGGTTCGTGAACAACCAGGCAAGCAGAGGCGGCGGCGCGTACGTGCGTGCAGGCGCGAATGTGACGTTTGAGGGTTGCCAATTCACGGGGAACAAGGCGAACACTGGAGACTTTGTCGGCGGCGCCTTCTATATCGAGAGCTCGACCTGCACGATCAAGGATTCGACGTTTCAGTCGAACGAGGCAAGCCGGCCCAACGGCGGCTATGGCAGTGCGGAATACTTCCAATCTGGAGGTGCAGTCTATGCGGCCGGTTCAACTACGACCATTCGAAACTGCACTTCCGACTCGAACGCGTGCACGATGAGCTACGAAAATGCGAGTTGCTTCAACGGCACCTCCACCTTCACTAGCCGGGGCGGATTTGCATTTGTCACCGGCGGCTCAATGCTGATCCAGAATCACATCTCAAACAACGACCGCGCATACGTAAGAGCAATCGATACCGCCGGAGGTTGCGGAGACCGTGCCGAAGTGGCGGACACACGCGGCGGATTCCTGCACTCGAACGCCGGAGCCGCTGTCACCGTCGAGGATTCCGTCATTCAATCCGCACGGACCGAGTCCATCGGCCAAGGCGGATGCTGCTACTGGAACGACGTCTATGCCCGAGGTTACGGCGGCGCATTCTTCCTCTCCGGCAACTCTGCAACACTAACGCGCTGCCAAATCACTGACGCCAGCGTAATAAGGACGTGGCTCGGCGGGAACGGTGGGCCGCAAGAGTCAACCGGCGGCGCCATCTACCACGAAGCTGGCCTCCTTGAACTCACGGGAACAACCATTCTCCGCGCGATCGCTCCGGATTTCGGGGGTGCGATTCGATCAGCCACTGGAAGCAATGTGTCAATCTCCGGATGCAATTTCGTCGAGTGCTCATCCGCCAGTTCCGGCGGTGCAATCCATGGCAGCACTGCCGCCACGTGGGTAATGACGAATTCCAATTTTACGTCATGCATTACCAATGGCGCTAGCGGCGGCGCCATCTGGCTCACCGGCGGCACCCGCACCTTCACCAACTGCGACTTCACCAACTGCATCGCGCAGGGCACTGGTGACCACCGCGGCGGCGCCGTGTACGGCGAAGGCGGAGCGGTCGTGAACTTCACCGATTGCGACTTCACCGGCAACCGCGCTCTGTCGTCCGGCGACAACGCGGATCGCCCCACGCGCGGCGGCGCCACGGGATTCGCTGGGTGCACACCGCGCTACACGCGCTGCAACTTCGCCGGGAACTACGCACTCTCCACCGGTAACGGCGGCGGCACGCGCTACGCACACGGCGGCGCCACCTGGGAGTACGACAGTGACGCGCTCTATACCGACTGCCGATTCACCAACAACAAGGCGGAAACCGCCGGCAACGGCGGCAGGCAGAGCTACGGCGGGAGCACCTATCTCTGGAACAGCGACACGGACTTCGTTCGCTGCGTCTTTGATGACGGCCGCGCCCTCCCAACGGACACGGATGCCCTCGGCGGCGCCGTGTACATGGAGAACATCTCACGACCCGGATTCTCGTACTGCACAATCACCGGCTGCGACGCCGCAACCGGCGCCGGTCTGTTCGTCCGCAACAGCGAACCGTACGTGGTGAGCACAGGCTTCCGGCAGAACGTCGCGGCCGCTGCGGGCGGCGGCATGTATGTCGACAACGCTAGTACTCCATACGTCATCGGTTGCTCGTTCGAGGCCAACAACGCACCGAGCGGCGGCGCCGTCAAGACCGCGGGCACGGGCACCAATCTGCCATTCATCGTCAACACATCGTTCTGCGGCAATCAGACCGACACCATTAACGGTTCGATTCTCGGCGGATCCGGGAACGTCACGTCTGCACAGTGCTCAACGGACTGCAACAGCAACGGTATTCCGGATGCCACCGAAATTGCCAACGGAACCGCTACGGACATCGATTCGAACGGTGTTCCCGACTCCTGCCAGGCCGACTGCAACGCCAACGGCACTCCGGATGCGTATGAACTTGCAGCCAACACCGCCCCGGACTGCAACGGCAACGGCCGACCGGACGCCTGCGACATCGCCTCGTCCGTTAGCTTGGACTCGAATGCCAACGGCACGCCCGACGAATGCGAGCTGACCTCTGCGCGCTTGGTGCCGTTCGAATATCCGAACATCACCGCTGCGATCAACGATTCCGTTAACGGCGACACGATCTACATCGCTCCGGGCGCCTACTACGAGAAGTTCAACCTCGGCAATAAGCAAGTCATCCTTAAGTCCGTGGGCGGAGCCGACGTCACCTACATCGACGGCAACGGCGTCAACGGGACCCTCCTCGCCATCAATGGTGGACAGACGTCGAGCACCGTGGTGGATGGCTTCACCTTCTGGTACGCACAGGGTGGGTATGCGCTCTACATCCAGAATGCATCGCCAGTGATCCGCAACTGCCGCTTCCTCTTCAATGCCGTTCAGGACGGTGCCGCACTGCGAATCGAGAGCCCTTCGAGCGCAGAGATCACCGACTGTCTTGTCCAGCAGAACACCGCCTTTGGTACCGGCGGGGGCATGTGGACCAACGCCAATCCAACGCTCACCCGGGTGGAGTTCCGAAGCAACACTGCCAACGATGACGGCGGCGCAGCCAAGATGGTCGGCGGCACTCCGCGGTTCGTCGACTGCGTCTTCGCCGACAACCGGGCACTTGGCGGCGGCGATCACCGCGGTGGCGCGGCTTACGGCACCAACTGCACCAATCTCTCCTTCTCCGGATGCACCTTCAGCGGGAACTTGGCACAAAGTGCCGGAGACAGCGCAGACCGCTTTGGCTACGGCGGCGCCGTTGCCATCTTTGACTGCACCACTTCAGGCGCCAACCCGCCGAAGACCTTCCTGAATTGCACGTTCACCAGCAATACCGCGCGCGCAACCGGCAACGGTGGCGGTACTCGGTATGCACTTGGCGGCGCAACGTGGGACTGGAACAGCGACAGTACTCACGAAGGCTGCCGCTACGAAACGAACCTCGCCGAAACCTCCAGTAATGGCGGTCGCCGATCATCGGGCGGCGCATTCTGGGCGGCGCTCAGTAACCCGCGCCTGACTTCCACGGACTTCGTATCCAATTCCGCCACCAGCAACGACGGCGGCGAAGCATGGGGTGGATCCGTCTACTACGAACAGACCAGCAATGGCGAACTCATTGACTGCGACGTGGAGCTCAACAGCGCACTGCGCGGCGGCGGTATGTATCTGACAGGGAACTCGCAGCCGAACATTCGCAGCGTCCGCTTCCGCGCCAACGCGGCCACCAATGCTGGTGGCGGTGCCTATTGCAGCAACTCTCCGGTGTTCTTCATCACCTGCGACTTCCGTCAGAACACGGCACCATCGGGTAGCGCGCTGGCGACGGAAGGATCCAACGTACCGAACGTCTACGGATCCACCTTCTGCGGCAACCCAGGCGCCGATGTCTCCGGCGGCTGGTTCAACGACCAGAACTCCATCAGCGAAGTCTGCAACGACTGCAACAACAACCAGATTGACGACGCCCAGGACATCAGCGCCGGAACCAGTCAGGACTGCAACTCCAACAGCGTTCCCGATGAATGCGATCTTGACAGCGATCAGGACGGCACCATCAATGCCTGCGACGGATGCCCGAACGATCCCGCGAAGACAGCGCCCGGCGGCTGCGGCTGCGGACAGCCGGAAACCGACACCGATGGCGATGGTCAGGCCGACTGCGTCGACGGATGCCCGAACGATCCGAACAAGACCTCTCCCGGCAGCTGCGGCTGCGGTCAGCCAGATACCGACAGCGACGGCGATGGCGTACCGAATTGCCTGGACGGATGTCCTTCTGACGCTTCGAAGACATCGCCCGGTGCATGCGGGTGCGGGCAGAGCGACACGGATTCCGACGGAGATGGATCCGCGAACTGCGTCGACGGATGCCCGAACGACTCGTTGAAGACCTCGCCAGGCCAGTGCGGATGCGGCCAGCCGGAGACCGATACCGATTCGGACGGCACACCTGATTGCAAGGATGCGTGCCCAGCGGACGCATTGAAGACCGCTCCCGGAGCCTGCGGTTGCGGTCAACCCGACACCGATACCGACAACGATGCCATCCCTGACTGCATCGACAACTGTGATGCCGTGGCAAACGCAAACCAGGCCGACTGCAATCAGGATGGAACCGGTGATGCGTGCGAAGTGGTGACCGATTGCAACCGCAACGGTCAGCCCGATGAGTGCGAGATCTACTCGGGGACGGCCACTGACGTTGATTCCGACGGGAAGATTGATGCCTGCGAGCCGGACTGCAACGCTAACCAGGTACCTGACGATTTCGACATCGCGTCAGGCACGGCGCCCGACTGCGACGGCAACGGTATCCCTGACACCTGCGACGTGCTCTCTGGTGCGGGCCTTGATAGCGACGGCGACGGTCTCCTCGACGAATGCGAGTCGGACTGCAACGACGACGGCGTTCTGGACGCGGACCAGTTGCTCGCCGGAGCCGTGGACTGCGATTCCAACGGCATCCTCGACGAGTGTCAGGACCGGTCCGTGCGCGGCGCTTCGGGATTGGTGACGCCATTCGGCGCAGGTGCGCCTGCCGAGACGCGTCTGGTGGGACTCTCGCCAGCCACCGCGGATGCGGTGATTACCGTGGCGATCCGTGGCGACCTCGGTGCAGTCAACGAGTTTGTGACCGTGAAGGTGAACGGCACCTCGGTTGGCAATCTCTTCGTGGCTGGGGGCTCCGACTGCCCCGCAACGCCAGACCGTGCCACCCTCACGATTCCGGTAGCAACGTGGAACGCTCTCGTGACCGACTCAACGGCGGTGGTGACGCTGGGGGCTTCAACAACGGTTAACGCCGCCGAGTGCAGCACCTCCGCACGGATCAACGTACGAGTGCTCACCGCTGAAGGCGACTGCAACACCAACGGCACGAGCGACCTGTGTGAGATCGCTTCCGGCACCCAGACCGACTGCGACCTCGATCGACGGCCGGATGCGTGCACGGTTGTCGGCGGCACCGTGGCGGACTGCAACGCCAACGGGTCTCCGGACTCATGCGACATCGCGGGATTGCCGAGCCTCGACTGCGATCTCGATGGAGTGATCGATTCCTGCTCAGTGTCCGCTGGTACCTCGCCGGACTGCAACGCAAACGGCGTGCCGGACGGATGTGACCTCGCAGGCGGCGGCCTTGACTGCAATGCCAACGGCGTGATCGACTCCTGCGATATTGCTGCAGGCACGGCGCTGGACTGCAACAGCAACGGTCTGCCGGATCAGTGCGATCTTGCTTCCGCTACAGCGCTCGACTGCAATTCCAATTCCATCCCCGATTCGTGCGACATTTCCTCGGGACTCAGCACGGACGTGGACGGAAACGGCGTGCCGGATGAGTGCAAGGGCGACTGCAACGGCAACCAGTTGCCGGATGCTTGGGAAATCACGCAGGGTCTCTCGCCGGACTGCAACCAGAACGCGGTTCTCGATGTGTGCGAAATCGCTGGAGCCACTACCCCAGATTGCAATGGCAACGGCATTCCCGATAGCTGCGACATTACTAACGGCGCACCGGATCTCAACAACAACGGCATTCCGGATTCATGCGACGGCGATTGCAACGGCAATGGACAGCCTGACGACTACGAGGTAGCGACAGGAGCCACGCCGGACTGCAATGCCAACGGTCGCCCCGACTCGTGTGACATCGCGACGGGCATTGAGCCGGACTGCAACGCCAACGGCATCCCGGACCGCTGCGACATCGCAACGGGTGCGACCGACGATGACCAGGACGGCGTTCCAGACAGCTGCGAATACGCGAGGGGTGACCTCGATCTTGACGGCAAGATCGGCGGAGCGGACCTGGGACTACTGCTAGCGCTGTGGGGCGAGATAAACCCACCGATCGGAGATTTGACCGGCGACGGCCTCGTCAATGGTGCGGACCTCGGTCGGATGTTGAGCAACTGGAACAACTGACGGCACGCGATCGAAACGACCATGCGTATCAGCCCGGAGAGGAAACACCTCTCCGGGCGCGCTTGTGACAACGGTGGCGAAGTAGTCCCACAGGCGCCGAGTATCTTTCTTCAAATGTCCACCGCCACCCCGGGCCTCGGCGGTCGAGCCGATGCCCGCATCGACACGCTGCTTTCCCGGCTCCTTGATCTGTCGCTCCGGAATCGGCTGCTCAACTTCAAGTCGACCAAGCAGTCGATGTGCATCGCTACCGGCGATGTGGCCGGCATCAGTGCTGTGGAGGACGCGTTCTCGCGGCCCGGTGCGCCGTGGCTCCGGATGGCCGCCACCGCGTTCCCCGATGACATCGCCGCGCAGTGGCAGTCCACCACCGCGGACCTATCGCGCGGCATCTTGCGTATGCGTGCCACGGACGCTCGATGCGCGACAGACAGTATTGAGATCTTCCGCCGCGCCCAGCGAACGCTTGACGAGACCGGTGCCAACCCGCTGTTTCTGGTGATCGGGACGCTGGAGCATCGCGATCCTGAGAGTGGTCAGTCGGCGCGCGCGCCGTTGATCCTTGTACCGCTTGAGATCGCGCGCATCAGTAGCACCGAGGGATGCCGGGTCCGGCGTTCCGAGCAGGACATCACGCTGAACGCGGCGCTTGACGAATTCCTGCGACAGCGGCATCGGCTTGAGCTTGGCCTGCTTGAACTGCCAGAGGACGACGCGGGCATCGACGTTCGGAAGATCCTTGACGGAGTGCGCACACGCATCGCCACGCTTCCCGGTTGGCAGGTGCATGAGGAAGCGCACGTGGCCTGCCTTGATTTCCGCAAGTGGCCGCTCTGGACGGATGTCCGCGACCGGCGCGCACAGATCACGGCGCATCCGGTGGTGGGGACGGTGCTCGAGCGGCGCGCCACTCCGGCGCCGCTGAACAGCGTTGTGCTTGAAGCGCAGGACCCCGTGCAACTTGCGCTGCCGCTTCCGTGCGACGGCAGTCAACTTGCGGCGGTGCTTGCTGCGGGCTCTCGGCGGTCGTTCGTACTGCAGGGTCCTCCCGGAACGGGCAAGAGTCAGACGATTACTAACTTGGTGTCGCACGCGGTGGCGGGCGGACTGCGCGTGCTCTTTGTTGCCGAGAAGCAGGTGGCCTTGGACGTGGTGGCGCGCCGGCTTGAGGAGGCCGGGCTTGGACCGTGGATGCTCAACCTGCATCCTGAGCGCTGCGGGCGAGCTGAGTTTGTGGCGCAGGTGAAGGACGCACTCGATCGGCTCGACAACTCGCCGCGATCTGCAAACGTGCCGGCGCCGAGCGGCGAATGCACGAAACTCGCTTCGTTGCGCGACGCCACCGCTACGGTGCGCGCCAGTGGGCAGTCGGCGTACGGCGCGGTGGCACGTCTTGAGGAGCTTGCCGCCGGGCCACTGCCGGGGGCGGCGTTTGATCTCTCGCGCACGGTGAATGCGCTGGCGACCAAAGCGCAGGTTGATGCGATGATCGCCGCCGCGCAGACCGCCGCGGATGCGGGCGCACGCGCTGCGCGTGGCTCTTTGCTTTCGTCCCACCCGCTCCACGACCTTGGAGGCGTTGCGCCTGCGGCAGCGCTGCTGGCCGTGGCGCGCGCGGTGCGCAAGGCACGCGAGACGGGCGCGCCGATGACAACCATCGCCTTGGCGTTTGAGGCGACGGCTGGATGGGAAGCGAAGTCCCGCGAGTTTCGCGCCGCCGCGGAGTGCATCGCGCGTGCCGAGCGCGCCGATGCGGCGTTCCGTGCTGACGGGCGATTTGAGGAATCGGTGCTCGGCGTGGATCCGCTGCCGCTGGTGACGGACCTCCGCACGCGCGGCGCTCGATTCTGGCCGTTCGGTTGGTGGGCGCGCCGCGGTGTCGCCCGCACGCTCGCGGCGCACGCGCCGCAGCCGGTGGCAACCGACCGCGTATCGCTCGAAGCGGCTCTCGCCCTCATCGGCGAGGTGCGCGCTGCTCGGGGCGCTGCTCAACCGCTCGTTCCGGCGCTCGTTGCTGCGCTGGGCGGAGGCAACACCGCTTCGGTGGGAGCGATGGCAACACTGGAGGCGCTTGCGGCAGTGAGCGCGTCATCCACCGCGGTGGAGCAGGCGGCCGGCGCTGCGAACCCCGGCGCCGCGGGCGGCAAGGAGAAGGACATGGCCACGGCGATCGCTGCCGGCGCGGAAGCGCTTGAATCGCTTGCGGCCGCGGGCAACGGCGATCGCGCCCGTAAGCGCGCGGAGCAGGCCCGGCGCTGGGCCAGCGCCGTGGACACGCTGGCCGAGTGGTTTGCCTGGCGCGTGGCAGAGCACGCCGCGATTGAGGCAGGGGTTGGGCCCATCGCCGACGGTGTGCGCGCGGGCACGGTGGTGAGTGCCAACGCGCCCGCCATCACCGAGCGCGCCGTGCTGCAAGCGTGGCTTCGCTCGTTGCACAACAACGTGGAGCAGTTCCGTTCGTTCGATCCGGTGCTCGTGGAGCGCATGTCCGATGCCTACGCGCGCGCCTTTGATGCATCGCGACGAACCGTGGCGCAACGTGCGGCTGCGTCAGTGAAGCAGCGCTTCGCTGCGGCGGACCAAGTGGGCGGCGAGGAGATGGCACGCCTCGCGGAGCTCCGTGGCCTGCAGCGCCCGCGGCGCTCCATCCGCACGCTGATCCGCCAGACGGGCGGGGCGTTGGCAGCGGTGAAGCCGATCGTGCTTGCCAGTCCGCTCAGCGCGGCCATGCATCTTGATCCCGCGCTGCCGCCATTCGATCTTGTGGTGTTCGACGAAGCATCGCAGGTGCCGCTGGCAGACGCGCTCGGTGCGCTTTCGCGCGCCACGTCCGCTGTGGTGGTGGGCGATTCCAAGCAGCTTCCTCCTACCAGCTTCTTTGATAGCGGTGCCGGCGGCGACGAGCCCGAGGCGGGCACCACCGCTGGCAGCGCACCGGAAGACGACCAGGGCTTTGAGGAACTGGAGAGCCTGCTTGACGAATGCGTTGCGAGCCGTTTCCCGGAGCTCATGTTGCGCTGGCACTACCGCAGTCGAGACGAGCGGCTGATCGCCTTCAGTAACGCGCACATCTACGGCGGCAGGCTGCAGACGTTTCCTTCGGCCTTCCGGTCGCACCCGCTGCTCGGCGTCTCGCTGCGCGTGGTGCAGGGCACGTACGACCGCTCCAAGACGCGCACCAACCGCACCGAGGCGGAGGCGGTGGTCGCGGAGCTTGCGTCGCGACTGCGGTCGCCGGATGCAAGCCCCGCGAACCGCTCGCTTGGCGTCGTTGCGTTCAGCATCGCGCAGCAGAACTTGGTGCAGGATCTCTTCGACGCGCTCGTCGATGGAGACGAGGCCGTGCGCGCCACGGTCTTGCAGTTGCCGGAGCCGGTCCTTATCAAGAACCTGGAGGCGGTGCAGGGCGACGAGCGAGCCACCATGATGTTCTCCATCGGCTACGGTCGCGATACCGAGGGCAAGTTGGCGATGAACTTCGGCCCCATGAACCGCGCTGGCGGTGAGCGACGGCTCAACGTCGCCATCACACGCGCGCGGGAGCAGATGATCGTCTTCAGCACTATCCGCGCGGGAGACCTTGACCTTGGCAAGTCCGGTGCTGCGGGCATCCGGCTACTTCGCGATTTCTTGGAGTTTGCGGAGTGCGGCCAAACCGCCGCGGCGAAGGCCGACCCGCTCGACGCTGCATCGCAACACGCCGGCAACCCCGACGCGCTTGAGGAATCGATTGCGCGCGCACTGGAACAACGCGGCTGGACCGTCGACCGACACGTGGGACGCAGTAACTACCGCATCAGTTTGGCGCTGCGCGACAAGGCGCATCCCGACCGCTGGTGCTTGGGCATTGAGCTCGACGGGCCGTTCTGGCATTCGGGCACCACGGTGGCCGACCGGGAGATCCTGCGGCCAGCAGTGCTGCGCAGCCTCGGCTGGCGGACCATGCGCGTCTGGAGCACGGAGTGGGTGCAAGACCCAGCCAAGGTGGTGGAACGGATCGAGGCAGCGGCTGCGGGTGGTTGAGTGCGTGGCGGACTCCCACCCAAATCACTCACACTCAACTATCCCCCGCCACCACAATATCGTCGAACAACTCAACAACCCGCGGCCCATTCGGATTTGTAGTGCGACTAATGATGTCCGTCATCGGCTGACCATCCGGTGTCCGAACCTGGCTTCGCGAGAAGAAGATGCCGTCCGGTCCGGCGCTGAACAGGAAGAACTTGCCGCGTGCCGTCCCCGAATACACTCGTTCGGCGTCGGAAGCGTTACTCGCACCCGCTGCTTCGAGCGCGGGATGCCGGATCAACTGTGCCAGCGTGAGCCGGCGTGATTCGGTCGATGTCAACCCTGCCGCGGAATAGGTGGATAGAACGCTTCCCTTAGCGGTGTCGGTCTGATCAACGCCCGCTTCGCCGAGCGCGGTGCTGCCCGTGTAAGCGATCATCTGCTTTCGCTCAAACTGGCCAGCAACGGTTCCCTTGCGCACCATCGGTCCGATGGTTCGCATCTGCGCGATGTAGCCGATCGGGGCGCCCCAAGCATCGACGAGGTCCGGCATGAGTCCCTCGCCGGAAGCCAGCGGCAGGGCAGTGGCGGGATTCATCTTCCCACCCACTCTCCGCAATTCGCTCCCCTTGGGTGCAAAGAAGGCGTCGTACTTGCGGCCGTTCTTCATTGGCCCTTCGCCCATGCGCGCTGCATCAATCTTGATCCGAAAGGGCGGCGTTGTGTTGAAGACCAGTTCCGTTCCCGTGTATGAGCTGTAGTCCGCGTCGCTCTCAAGGCGGTATCCGCCCATCAGCGCCAGCAGTGCGTTCTCCATCTGCGTGAGCTTTGCCAGGTTCTGCGGTACCAGCGGATCGGACGGGTTGTCCGTGACGCCCAAGTACAGCACGCTGCTCGGAATCACCGCCGGATGCTCACCGAATTCGATGTAGTACGCGTCACACGCCCGCGCGAAACTTTCCATGGTCTCACGAGTCTGCGCCGCCCGGGCACGCTGGATCACCTGCCCAAGTGCAGGAAGGAGCAGCCCCGTCAAGAGCGCCACGATTCCGACGACGACAAGCAGTTCCACAAGGGTGAAGGCTCGTCGGGCGGTTGCGCTGTATTGGTCTTTCACTTGAGTCATATTCATCCTCCACGCGCCTCAATCGCAATCTTCGGCAGCAACAACTCCCGCACCTGCTTGCTGAACTGCTCGCGCATATGCGGAAGATAGCTGATCGCGCACACAATCCGGAGCGACGCCAAAAAGTATCGATTGGCATCAAAGAACGCGCGTTCCTCCGCCGGGCGCCCTGCGAAGTAGTGCTTGGCGAAACTGTTCCAGAGTTGCACGCCGTGCGCAGTGTCAATTTTGGTGGCAAGCGCGCACATGCCCAGCTCTGGCAAACCGTAGATCATGTACATCAATCCAACATCAAAGTAGTTGCTGCCAATCGAGAAATCGCCCATATCAATGATCACCAGCTCGCCGTCCTGCTCCATGATGTTGCTTGAGTGCAGGTCAAAGTGCACGCAGGTGTCCGCATCCGGAATCACCTCAAGGCGCTCCAAGAGTAGGGCGATCTCCGCTGGCTCAAACACGCCGCGCAACTGGTTGATGTAGTTGCGAATGCGGTCCTTCAGTCGAGGAAGAACTTCCGCGTCACCCTTCGCCGCGTGCAGGCTGGTTGCCAAATCGGCAAGCCGCTTCGCGTGTCGATCGATCTGCTGCGGATCGCGTCGGATCACTGAACTAAAGAGCTCAGCGTTCAACAACTCAAACACGATCCCCGAGCGCGTGCCGCAGGTGACCACGTCGTACGACACAGCGGTTGGAATACCCAGTACAAACGCGGCCTGCGCGTAGCGCTTCTCAAGTTCGGCCATACCCAGATCAACGCCATCCTTGTAGAGCTTCACCACCGTCTCGTTGTCAAGACGGAAGCACTCACCGCATACGCCCGCGGAGAGAAGCTCGCGACCTTCGATCGATATCTCGCGCGCAGTCTTTGCAATGGTGATGACCTTGGAGATGCCAGTGACATCAAAGACCTCGCGCACCGACGGTGAAAGGTTTCGCGCAATGAACTTTCCGCCCGAGGCAGCGATGCGCCGATGCGCCATCAACAATGTCCGGATGCCAGCGCTGGAGATGAACGGGCAATTGGTGAAGTCGACCACCACTTCCCGCACTCCCGTGACATCAAGATGCGCCTCAAGTTTCGGCGCAGTGGTGGTGTCAAGGTTGCCGTTGATGACGACGGTGCGGCAGTCGCCTTGCGTATGGGTCGTGATATGCATGCAAGCAAAGATGCTATGAGGCGCGTTGCAACAGTCCCGCGAACGGTGCAGCGGTCAACGGGTCAGAGACGTATGCAAACATCTGCAATCAACGCGCGAATTAGGACGTAAAGCCTGTAATCGCAAGGACTCACATGACACCTCGCAATCGTTAGCGCTTGCAAATTGTTCGCGCCGCTCAATCGCTAACAACTCCAGATTTGACTAATTTCTAAACTAAGGCAAGGAATTCATGCCGGACGCTGTGTTATGCCTATTATCGAACCTATACGCTCAATGTTCAACCGCGTTGGTTGAACAGTTGGGACGAACAGGAGATCTCTACCGTGCTGACACTCGCAGTCTCAGACATGACATCAACGATGAAGGCCCTGAATGCAGGCCTCAGTATGGAAGGGGTCACCATGTACCTCTTCTGGCTCTCAACCGTAGCAATGGGTGCAGGAGCATTCTACTTCTGGCTGCAGCGCCAGACGGTTGCCAAGCAGTACCAGACGGCAATGACCGTCGCCGGAATCATCTGCGCCGTCGCAGCATTCCACTACTGGCGCATGAGTGGTATTTACCTTGAAGGCGTGGCAAGCCTGTTCGATGACAACGGCCAGCGCATCGCTGGTGCAACCATCAAGCAGTTCCCAACCACTTACCGTTACATCGACTGGATCATCACGGTTCCACTGCTTGTCATGGAATTCCCGTTGCTCCTGAACATGGGTAAGAAGGGTGGATCACTCTTCCGTAACCTCGTGGTCGCGGCAATGGTCATGCTGGTAACCGCATGGGTTGCTGAAGAGAGCCCAACCGGTGGTCAGCAGTGGTGGACCTGGTACATCGTCAGCTGCGCTGCATGGCTGTTCATCGTGTACATGCTTTACACCTCGGTTTCGACCGCCATGCAGAGCGCACCGCCAAGCATTGCTGCCAGTCTGAGCACGATGCGTCTCTTTGTGGCAATCGGCTGGATCATCTATCCAGTCGGATTCCTCATGGCGCTCTCGGGTTCGAACGGTGAGAGTTGGCGCGAAGTTCTGTACAACATCGCCGACGTCATCAACAAGGTGTTCTTCGGGCTCGTCTGCTACCAGGGCGTGAAAGCGCTCGAGGAGAAGAAGGCCTGAGAACTGATGAGTTGATTAAAGCCCCGCCCTTGACTGGAACAATCGAAGTTCAACACTTCGATCAACCAGCAAGGGCGGGGCTGTTTGCTTTTTCGGGGGCTCGCTGTATTCCGTGGTTGGTGTTGAGTTCTGCGGCCCTCATCGGGTGGATGAGCCCAGCGACCACCGTTCGCGCGGCCTCCTTGCCCTTCGTTGCTGCGCTCATCGTCTTGGGCATGCCGCACGGGGGCGCCGACTGGGCCGTTGCCGCGCGCCTTTCACATCGATCGGGCTTCATAGCGCAACTGCGGGGCTTCGTTCCCTATCTACTCATGATGGCGGGATGCCTCTTGGCGTTGCTGCTTGTTCCTGGTGTCACGGTATTGGCATTCCTAGCTATGACGGTCTTCCACTTTGGCATGGCTGATGCCACCGCGTTGCGCGCCGATGATGACGGACCGCTGGCACGCTGGTCATTGGTGATGAGCCGAGGGCTACTGCTGCTTGCGACCGTGTTCTCCGTACACCCGGAGGCCGCGTGGGAGCCGTTTGGGCAGATTGCGAATGCGATGGGTGTGTGGCCGCAGGGAGCATGGCAGCCCGATCCGCTGGCATTACAGCCGTGGGCGGTGGTGGGCAGTGTGTTCGGGGTGCTGCTGGCGTTTGTCAGCGCGGGGATGCGGGTGCTCCACCATCATCGTCGCGAAGCGATGTGCGATCTGTGCGAAAGTGCGCTGGTGGTGGCGCTGGCCTACTACGCAGATCCCTTGTTTGCCGTTGGCGTGTACTTCATTGGAGTGCATGCGTTTCGGCATTGCCGCCGGCTATCGAGGACGCGCATCGTGATGGAACCG
>JBIKZY010000140.1:0-5664 GCA_044354475.1 Phycisphaerales bacterium | reverse complement strand
GGCGAGGCGAACCTGGCGCTTGCTCTTGCCATCGCGGTGGTCAAAGCCACCATCGTGGCACTGATCTTTATGCACTTGCGTTGGGACCGGCCGTTCAATCTGCTGGTACTGATTGGGTCGATCGTCTTTGTGGGCATCATGTTGGCGTTCTCAGCCATGGACGTTCATCAGAACGCGCCAACGATGTTCAACGGCAATCCGCCGGAAGCGGAGACCGTCATGCAGGCGAACGCCCCGGGTGCACCGGTTGCCCAATTCCGCTCCACCAACGGTGGTGTTGGCGATACCAACTGACGCGCCCTCCCCGGCGCGGATTCGCTGCCAAGGTGCGTGATGTCTATCAAGACCGCAAACTTCATTGACCCCTTCGACAGTGCGCAAGAGCGCGGCGTTGCGGGGGTCTTTGGTATGTGGGTGTTCATTGCCGTGGTGGCGATGATCTTCGTGGCGTGCATCCTTGGGTACGTGGTGGTGCGCTTTGATCAACCGCCCGGGCGCGAATGGATGCCGGAAGGAACCCCAGGGCTGCCGTCAGCGCTGCTTCTTTCTAGTGCTGTACTTCTGATTTCCAGCTGGAGCATGCAACTGGCCGTGCGAGCCGCCCGCCTTGGTCAGCAGACGCAATTGGTCTACGCCATGGGTGCCACCCTTGGGCTGGCGCTGTTGTTCCTTGCCGTGCAGGCCTTGGCATGGAACGAATTGTGGACTCGTCACGCCACCATCGAAAGTGGCTTGTATGCATGGACCTTCTATGTGCTCACCGGAGTGCATGCACTGCATGTCATCGGTGGACTCCCGCCCATGGTGTACGTGTTGCGCCGCAGCAGGGAAGGGCAGTACACGCCAAGCGACTACACCGGTGTAGTGCTCTGTGCCATGTATTGGCATGCCCTGGATGTCATCTGGATGGTGCTGTATGCAACGCTGTGGATTTGTTCAGCACTGACGTAACAACCGGGCGCTACCACTTCGCTTCGTGTGCAAACCAGAGTTGTGGGATCACTACGGCAGGCTTGCCATCGGTGGCACGTACGAGCGCTGCAAGTGGTGACGGCTGCACAGTCGCCTCGAACTGCCGTCCACCCACTTCGAACGCCACTCGTCCGGAGTCGCCGGCCTTGGTGGCCAACTCGGCGAGTGAATACACCACTCGCGCGTCGCCTTCGCGTACTTCAATGACGGCGGTCTTCCGGGATCGCGGGTCGCCCTTGGCTGCCTCCGCCATCGCCACCGCCGCGCTGGTCGGTTCGCGGACCGCAGCAACTAATCTACTCACCGGAAAGTCAACGCGGGGCGAGAGGTAGTAGCGCGCATAGCTGAATTCTTTGTATCGACTCGACTGTGTGGGATCACCCATGATCACCGTGGTGTCCGGCCACACCGCTGTCCACATGCGCCAGGACGTGATGTTTGCATCAGGAAGCGGATTGAGTCGCGCGTCATGTGCTGCAGCGGGGCCGGCGATCGCGCACATGCCAAGCTGACTCCACAGTGAGGCTTCAGTGCGGTCTGCACTGGGCAGAGTGTGCTCGCCGACGCCCGCCACGCGGTCGTACATCACCAAGTTGCTGTTGTAGAGCAGTCCGCTGACATGAAAGGTTCGCTCTTGGCCATCGATGCGCCGATCGAAGACCACTAGGCTGTCGGTGAGCGGGCTGTAACTCACTGCAATGGGTACGCCACCGAGCGTGTCATTGATCACTTCATGGGCGTTGAGAACAGCCAGCGGATACGCGCGGGCCTCACCATTCACCACTACGCCCGCCACACGGTCATTACTCACCACGTACTTGGTTCGGTGCTCTGCGTTCCATCGCAACATGTCCGCACTCCGCATCACGGCGGGTGCGTCTAATGATGGCAGAAAGTCACGCGGGCTTCCGCTTCCCACCAGCACGCCGCGATCGGCGCGCAGTGGCTCCAGTGTGAATCCGTACACCGCGGGATCGTTACCACTTCCAATGGGACGGTCGCCAGTGAAGACACCGCTCAGCGCCCACGCCAAGAATCCGCAACTGATGGCAAGCAACGCCAACAGAATCCAACCACCGCCGCGCAGGGTGAGTGTTGGGAATCCCAGTGGATGCGGATCGCTCACTGTGCGGGTACCTCAAGAATGACTGCTCCGTCGACGGGCGTTGCAGTAGTCACGACGCTGCCGCGATCAATGACCAAGGCGCCCATGACGACTGGCAAGTAGATCAGGCTTGCCAAGAACAGCCGCCGTGCGCGCGCATCGCTCCTTTCAAGCAGGAAACGCAGCGAAAGCCACGCAAGCCAAAGACCGGCGGCGAAGGCCACCGCTGCGTAGCCAAAGCCAGCAATGCCGGACATGGTGCCGAGGAGTGACACCGGTACCAACATCAAACTGGAGAGGAGGCACGCTTGGCCAGTCGCAGTGCCATCCGGATCACGCGAAGGCAACATCACGAATCCACCCGCCGTGTAGTCCGCGCGGTACAGCCACGCGAGGGCCAAGAAATGCGGAATCTGCCAAACAAAGAGAATGGCAAAGAGTGCCCACGCTCCGGGCGCAATACTTCCGGTCGCGGCCGTCCAGCCAATCACTGGTGGAATCGCTCCGGTGACTGCACCCACCAATGTATTGAGAGTCGTCCGCGGCTTGAGCGGTGTGTACAGCAACACATAGAGCAGAATGTTTACGCCAGCGAACGTGGCCGCCATCAGGGTGGTGCCCATGGCAAGCACCGTGCACCCCGCATATCCAAGCAGGACTGCAACTGCGAACACGGTGGTTCGGCGCGCATGACCAGCGGGCAACGGTCGATTGGCGGTCCTGCGCATCAGTCCATCGCGACGCATTTCGGCAACTTGGTTGAGCATGGCGGCACTGGCCGCAGCGAGTGCTGTGCCAAGGCATGTCCACAGGAGGCGCATCCACCATCCCTGTGGATCGGTTGGCGCCACCACGAAACCGACCGCAGCAGTGAGCAGCACCAGCAGGCTGAGCCGCGCCTTTGACAACTGGCTCCAAATCACCGCATGGCTGGGTGTTAGCTCGGTATTGATAACTTCGATTCCCATAGTCGCGGGCGGCGGACTTCCCGGCGTGGCGGGAACGGGTGCTGGAGTAATTGATACGGGCATCGGATTCGATCCGCGAGGGGTCGAGATGAATAGCATAGGTATCCCCCCTCCATGGAGCCTTGCCGATGCACATGCTGATTGCGATTCAGGATTCCGCCGCTGCCGCCCTCACGTCCACCCCGGTGGTCACGCCCGCGCCGGCGGCGCCGCTAGGCGTTTCCGCGTTAATTTTGCTGATGGTCGTCGGTAGTGGCTTTGTGATCGCGTGGTCCCGTTGGGTCCGGCCGATGAACTTGGCCATTGGATTCGTGGTGACGGTTGCCATGTGGACGCTGAGTTACCTGGCGCTACTGCAGCCCGGATTTGTGGCGGGCGAGGCATTGTTTGTGGGCGCGCTGGCGTGTGTGTTGTTTGGTGGATTCCTTGCCGGCCGATTCGCGCCTGGCCAGGCCAGCGGTCTGTCGGTTGGTTTAGTGTCAGCAACCATCAATCTCATGGTGGTCGGCGCCTTTTTACGCGATGAGCAGGGCGGATCACCCGTCCGGCCCGTCGCCTATGTGGTCGGCCTCTTTGCCGCGAGCGCGCTGCTTGGTTCGATCGGCGAGCGGATCGGCAGTGCTCGGCCATCGGCGCGGCGGCTACCGTCGCCCGTCACGCTCATGGGCATGGTTGCCACCGCCAACATTCTGGTGATGATTGTGATTGGTGGGCTCGTCACTGGCTACGAAGCCGGGCTGGCGGTGCCGGACTGGCCGAACAGTTTCGGTCACAACATGCTGCTCTATCCCGTCAGTGAAATGAAGGGGGGCATCTTCTATGAGCACGCGCATCGTCTCTTTGGAATGCTCGTTGGAGCTACCGTGCTTGCGTACGCCACCACGGTCTGGCGCAGCGGTGCGAGCAAGTTTGCCCGTACGGCAGTGACCATTCTGTTGACGTTAGTGATCTGCCAAGGAATCTTGGGCGGTTTGCGCGTGACTGGCACAGTGACTTCGAGCATGGATGCGGTAGATCTGTCCCCGAGCACCACGCTCGCCATTGTGCATGGCATGCTTGGTCAGCTTGTCTTTGCATTGGCATTGGTGTCGGCGTTTGCGGTCAGTAGTGCATGGGAGCGAGTGCGCGTGGCAGTGCCTGGCGCGAGCACCATGAGACTGCTGACGGGATTGGCATTCGTGGCCATCACTATGCAACTCTTTCTCGGAGCTGCCATGCGGCACCTACAGATACCTCCGACTGGTGAAGAAGGTGCTCAACTTCCTAAGTGGGCGCTGCATGGTCATGTGACCATGGCAGTGATCGCCTTCGTACTGGTGCTTGTGGCAGCCATTCGCTGCGGCCGCACCGTTGAAGCTCCGCCGTTGCGGCGTGTGGGCAAGGCAGCAATGCACACGGTGGGACTGCAGGTTGCCCTCGGCATTGCGGCTCTTGCGGCCGTATTGCTGCGCAGGGGTGAGATGGTTCCTGTCTGGGAAGTAGCAGCCACTACTGCGCACCAAGCATTGGGCGCTGTTCTCATTGCCGAGGTTGCCACCATGGCGGTACTGGCACGACGAACATTTACTGCGACTGCGTCACCGGCTTGAGAACTTCTTCAAGCGCCAACAATGCGTACACCGTGACCAGTTCCGGTTGGCCCTCTTGCCAGCGATCGGCGCTGTTGACCCAACTGCCATCGGCGCGTTGCGAGGCCAGTAGGGCATCGGTCATGTCATTGCGCCAATTGCGAGCACCGCTGCCTTTCCCGGATGTTTCGGAGGCTTTTTCTGGCATGCTCGCCTGGGCAGCATCGCTGATCACCGTCACGCTAATCGCTCCTGATGCGTTGAGTGCGCGCGCAGCGGCGTGCAGGTAGTAGTAGAGACCCTGTGAACCGAGTCCGGGATTCTCTGTGAATGTCCAGTGCGATCGAATCCAATCGAAGGCGGCGATGACGCGCGGATCATTCGGAGCAAGTCCGGCATACAACAGGCTCTTAAACCCAGCGTAGGTCATGCTTCCGTAACTACGAAGCGCACGCGTCTCCGGCGGCATCTTCTCCCCGTATCGACCCTCGCCTGCCACTTCACTTGCGAAACTCTCGCCGCCATTGGCAGCCGTATAAGCGAAGCCTCCATCGCCGTTCCCATGTTGCGCCCATGAGGCGTCGTTGCTCTTGACATTCTGAGTGCGTTGCACGAACACCAAGGCGCGTTGCACGGCGGGGTCATCGGTCGACACACCGGCATCGTGCAATGCATCAAGCATGAGTTGCGTATTGGATAGGTCGGGACGTCCGTGACTTCCGTATCCCGCACCACCAAACCAGTCTGCATTCGGGCTGATCCCTTGGGACTGGTCCCACTGATTTTTCACAAGCCATCTTCGTACAGTTTCCATCTCCATGGCGAGCGCGGGATCTTGTTGCGCGGCAAGGCCCATGAGAACCATGCTGGCCACATAGTTTGCCAATCCGCCGCCGAGGTCCGGCTGAAATGCACCCGCCACCTGCGTTCCGGCAGTGACAAACGCCAGGGCTTTACGCGCGTTTGTGTCAGTTTTTGCAGGGAATCCAGCCTGTGCGAACGCCTTCAGTGCCAGTGCCGTCACTGCGTTTGGAACAGCGGTTGACGGCTT
>JBIKZY010000029.1:0-21505 GCA_044354475.1 Phycisphaerales bacterium | reverse complement strand
CCGGCATCGTCGGCGGATGCGCAGTTCTCGGCGCTGGCATCGGCATCGGCAAGATCGGCACCTCGGCCAACGAGAGCACCGCTCGTCAGCCAGAAATGGGCGGCCGCATCTTCACCAACATGATTCTTACCGCCGCACTCGTCGAGGGCGTCGCCCTCTTCGCAGTGGTTGTTTCGCTGCTCGGCATCAACAAGTGATCCGCGCGGCTGATTAATCGGCCAAACACATTCGGGTTCCCGTCCTGAAAAGGGCGGGAACCCATTCACGAAGCCCGCACCCCGCGGGCGGAACCACGCTTGGAACCATATTTGGAGCCACCCATGAACGCTCTCCTGATTCTCGCCTCCGAAGGCGGCGCCAATCCGGTCTCCTTCCAGATCCTGCCCGCAGCCACAGCATTTGTGGTCTTCGGCGTGGTCTTTGTCGCGCTTGCTTACTTCGTTTGGCCCACGGTCGCCAAGGGTCTTGACGACCGCAATGCGAAGATCGTTGGCGAAATCAAGGGTGCAGAAGAAGCCCGAGCCGCCGCCAAGGCTGCCCAGGCTGAATTTGAACGCAGCCTTGCCAACGCACGCGAAGAATCTGCCAACATGATCAAGCAGGCGCGTGCCGATGCACAGCGCATCGCTGATGAACTCAAGGCGAAGAACGAGCAAGAGCTTGCCGAGCGCGTGGCCCGCGCCAACGCAGATATCGAAGCTGCTCGCAAGGCTGCCGTTGCTGATCTGCAAGCGCAGTCCGCGATGCTTGCCACCGAGATTGCCAGCAAGATCCTGCGCCGTCAGGTGAATGATCAAGACAACCAGCGCCTCGTGCAAGAGTCGCTTCAGGAACTCGGCTCTAGCCGACGCTGAGGAAACCCACCATGGCCACTCAGATCGACGAAGTCGCAAAGGTCTATGCACGGTCACTGTTTGAGCTTGCTCGCGAGCTCGGCGGTAATCCCGGCGTGGCGGCAATGGGCGAAGAACTCCGTGAAGTGTGCGCCATTGTGCGCGCCGATCGCGGTGTGCTGGAGTTGTTCCGCTCACCAATCGTTGATCCTGGACAGCGCGGCGCATCACTGACGCGGATCTTTAAGGGACGAGTCACTGACACGTTCTTGAATTTCATTTTGGTGCTCAATCGCAAGGGCCGACTGGCTCAACTGCTTTCCATTGAGGATGCGTACGACGCCATGGAGCAGGACGCATTTGGACGCATCGAAGTTGATGTGTTCACTGTGTCTGGTTCGATTGATGCAGCGACGCAGGCGACCTTGGTGGACGACCTCACTCGTTCGCTCGGCAAGCAGCCAGTGTTGCACTTCTACGCAGACCCGGCCATGATTGGTGGTTTGAAACTGCGCATCGGTGACCAATTGATTGACGGCTCCGTGGCCGCCCAATTGCGCCGCATGCGTTCCACGCTCATCGACAAGGGCCTTGCTGGCCGCGACGCGGGCGCATTCCTCTCCTAAACAATTCCCACTGCACTCAGCGCTTTGCGCGCATCAAGCCACGCTTCTTTCGAAAGGCACACTATGAAGATCAAGACCGACGAGATCACCTCCGTCATCAAGCAGGAAATTCAGAACTTCACCTCTCAGCTGGAGATCTCCGAGGTCGGCCAAGTGGTCGAAGTGGGCGACGGTATTGCCCGCGTCTACGGACTCGGCAAGGTCATGTCTGGTGAGCTCTTGGAGTTCCAGACGCAGAGTGGCAAGTCAGTCACCGGTCTCACCATGAACCTGGAGACCGAGACCGTCGGCGCCGTGCTCTTTGGTGACACGGACCTGATTCGCGAAGGCGATACCGTGAAGGCCACCGGCCGCATCTTGGAAGTGCCAGTGGGTCCAGAATTGCTCGGACGCGTGGTCGATCCGCTCGGCGTTGCAGTCGATGGCGGTCCGGCGATCCGCACCTCGCAGACCCGCAAGGTTGACATCGTTGCGCCCGGCATTGCCGCGCGTCAGCCCGTCAAGGAGCCGCTCCAGTTCGGAATCAAGGCGATTGACAGCATGATTCCCGTGGGTCGTGGTCAGCGCGAGCTGGTCATCGGCGACCGTAAGACTGGCAAGACCGCTGTTTGCCTCGACTGCATCATCAACCAGAAGCAGTACTGGGGCACCCCGGAAGCCGTGGTCTGCATCTACGTTGCTATCGGTCAGAAGGATTCCACGGTAGCGAGCGTTGTTGAAATGCTCCGCAAGAACGGCGCGATGGATTACACCATCGTCGTCAACGCTGGTAGTTCCGCTCCTGCTCCGCTGCAGTACATCGCCCCGTATTCGGGATGCGCGATGGGCGAATACTTCATGTGGCAGGGCAAGGAAGGCAAGACTCCGAAGCACGTGCTGATCGTCTACGACGATTTGTCGAAGCAGGCCGTTGCGTACCGCGAGCTTTCGCTCCTTCTCCGCCGTCCGCCAGGACGCGAGGCATATCCGGGCGACGTCTTCTATCTGCATAGCCGCTTGCTTGAGCGTGCAACCAAGCTTTCCGACGCCAACGGTGGCGGTTCGCTGACTGCTCTGCCAATCATCGAGACGCAGGAAGGTGACGTGTCTGCGTACATCCCAACCAACGTGATCTCCATCACTGACGGTCAGATCTACCTGCAGCCTGAGTTGTTCTCCGCAGGCGTTCGTCCCGCCGTGAACGTGGGCATCTCGGTGAGCCGCGTCGGTGGTAACGCACAGATCAAGGCGATGAAGGAAGTTGCCGGTTCGCTGCGTCTTGACTTGGCGGCGTACCGCGAGCTGGAGGCCTTTGCTCAGCTCGGAACGGAACTCGATGTCTCTTCGCAGCGCCAGCTTGACCGCGGCGCGCGCATGGTGGAACTCTTGAAGCAGACCCAGTTCACGCCGTTCACGGTCATCGACCAGTGCATTTCCCTGTTCGCCGCATCGCGTGGCTATCTGGATGATGTGGCCCTCACCAAGGTCAACGCCTTTGAGAAGGGGCTTCAGGAATACTTCCATGGTCCAGCCAAGCCGCTTCGTGATCAACTGACGGAGAAGAAGTCTTTCAAGGGACTTGAGGATCAGTTCGGCGCGGCGGTGAAGACTTTCAAGTCCACCTTCAAGTGATCTAACGTTTCACTACATACACCACACAGCGCCCGGTTCAGCCGGGCGTTGTTGTTTTTGCAGCCCAGCACATGAAGCTTCGCGCACGCTGTAAAAAAGGAACCGACCGGGGCTGCCCACACCGCTCGGGCAGCACACCGGTCATTGTCCCTTCCACATCCTCCCGTCACCTTAACGGTGCCGCGGGCGGTGCGGCGAGTGATTCGTGTTCCGTGCACGGACGCCGACCGTAATCGGTCGTGGTTGCAGGTGGCCTCCAGAAGTTTCGTTTCGACTGAACTTGTGGTTCAAGTGCGTGGCGATTTGTTGGAAGATGTGCCAGATACTGCGCATGGTGCCTCCGTGTAGGAACAGAAGAAGAATGGAATGCGGCAAGGCAGTATGCAAGCGATGCAATGAAAATCGCGCACGATTTCTTTCGTGCGCGATTGAGGTTCATTCAGGCATGTACGCGTCACATACGGGGTAGCGCGGTTGGGCTGGGTTGATTGCCCGCCCGTACCGCTTCCTATTCCCCGATGTCCTCAGCCCAAAGGTCGGGCTTTTCACGTTGCAGGCGCTCCATCAGTGCAATGCAGCGCGCGTCATCGAGCACGGTGAGTTCAATTCCATTGGCGCGCATCCATGTTTCCGCGCCCATGAAGGTTCGGTGTTCACCGATCACCACGCGCGGGACTTTGAACAGGATGGCAGTACCAGAGCACATCGGACACGGGCTCAGCGTGCTGACCAACGTCAGGTGGCGCCAATCGCGGCGCCGGCCAGCGTTGCGGATGCAACTGACTTCGGCGTGTGCTGTTGGGTCGCCGGATTGCACGCGCATGTTGTGACCAGCAGCAACCACATTGCCGGATGCATCAAGTAGTGAGCTACCGATGGGAATTCCACCTTCACTCCAACTCTTCTCGGCTTGTGCGATCGCGGCATCAAGACCGCGGCGAATCACTTCTGGGCTGAGCGGGGCGATACTCATTCGTCTTCATCCTTTTCAGTGTCATCGTCAAACGAATCTTGGAATGCATCGCTTTCCTGATCGACCTTGTCCGCGAGTCGGCGGTCGCTGTCGGTGAGCTCGTTGCCACCTTCGGCTTCGATCTTCTTCATGCGATACCACTCTTCCATGGTGATCAGTACTTCACGCGGGCTTGCGCCCTTGGACTCGCCCAGGATGCCGGCTTCAGCCATCTGGTCCACCAGTCGACTGGAGCGGCCGTAGCCGATCGACATCTTGCGCTGCAACATGCTGACGCTGCCGCGCTTGTTGTCGATCATGATTTCAACGGCACGATCGAAGAGCGGGTCGCGCTCACCGCTTGAGTTGGAATTGCCGCCTTCGCCGCCGGCTTCGCAGGAGCCGCCCGGTCCCTTGATGGCGACAAGTGTGCGCTCGAAGTTTGGAGTCGCCACGGTGCGGAGATGCTCGGTGACGCGCGCCGTCTCATCGGTGTCGATGAATGTGCCTTGCGCGCGGGAGAGTTCGCTTGCCCCGTTTGGGCGTACCAGCATGTCGCCTTGACCAAGGAGCAATTCGCCGCCCTTGCCATCAAGGACGATGCGGCTGTTGGTGACACTGCCCACCTTGAAGCAGACCTTGCACGGCATGTTCGCTTTGATGAGTCCAGTGACCACCTCGGCGCGCGGGTCCTGAGTGGCGAGTACCAGATGCATTCCCACCGCACGAGCCTTCTGCGCAATGCGGATGATCGATTGCTCCACCTCGCGGTGCTGCATCATCAGGTCTGCGAGTTCATCAATGACGAACACCATGTATGGCAGCTTCTTCGGAACGCGTGCCCATTCCGCGTCGCTCTCCGGCTTCATGCGGATGCGCAGTTCGTCTTCGCCGAGTTCGTTGTAGCCCTTGATGTTCTGGACGCGGGCGTTCTTCAAGAGCTGGTAGCGCTCTTCCATCTTGCGGACTGCCCACTCAACAATGCCAGCAGCCTTGGTCATGTCGGTGACCACCGGCACCATCAGGTGGGGGATCTCGCTGAACTGGGCCATTTCCACCATCTTTGGATCGACCAAGCAGAGTTGCAATTCATCTGGTCGCTTGGTGTAGAGCCAACTCATGATGATGGTGTTCATGCACACGCTCTTGCCGCTACCGGTGGTACCAGCGATCAGCATGTGCGGCTGCTTGGTGAGGTCCAAGACCAGCGGCTCGCCCGATGCATCTTTGCCGAGGAACATGGGTAGGCCCATACCGGTAGCAGCCGGGCCACTCATCAGTTCCTTCAAGCGCACTTGTTCGCGCTTTGGATTCGGCACTTCAATACCAACTGCGCCGCTGCCGACGAGGTTGTTGATGATGCGAATGTTCGGCGCCTTCAACTTGCGTGCCAGGTCATCGGCCACGGGTCCAAGGCGCGCCGCGCGCGTTCCTTCGGCGAGCTCAACGTGGTACAGCGTGACCACTGGCCCGCTCTCAATCTGCTTGACCTCGCCTTCAATTTGGTACTCGCGCAGGGCAGCGGTGAGCTTGGTGGCCTGCTCGCGCACGAATGTTTCCATCTCGGTTGAGAAGTTGCCGGTTGGCTCATCAAGGAGATCAATGCCCGGGAATTGGTAACCCTTGTAGTCCACGGTGCGCGGGATGTCTTCATCGCGCATGGCCGTCTTGGTGGGGACCTTGGCGATCCGCACCGGCAGCTTGGAAATCTTGGCTTTTAGCTCAGCATCGGACTGGACGGTACGAACTGGAACGGCAGCAGCGGTGTCGATGGCGTCGTCGTCCTCTTCCTCTTCTTCATCCTCGTCTTCATCCTCATCTTCGTCCTCGTCCTCGTCCTCGTCTTCATCCTCGTCTTCGTCCTCATCCTCATCCTCATCCTCGTCTTCATCCTCATCACGCTTGGCGTCGGACGGATCAAGCACTTGAACATTGTCGGCGGAGTCTTCGTCTTCCTCCAGTACGGCGGTGCTGGCACGGGCGCCTGCGCGGCGCAGGGCAGGGGAGGTGTTGACCGCTCCACCCGCGAGTGCGGGCGTGGCGCGGTGCTTGCCGGTGAGTGATGCAAAGAAGCCGGCCCAGTCGTACTGCCAGATCGGCTCTAAGAACGAGAGCCCGCGCATGACTGCTCCGGGGATTCGGAACACCACTTCGTCAGCAGCAACCACTGCACCAATCACAGTTGCGCACAGAAGAATAAGGCTGGCGGCAAAATCGCTGAAGCGAGCGTCGAGTTGTGCTGCTGCCCACTGTGGGATCAGTCCGGCTTCAACTCCGGCTACTGGCCCAAGCCATGGGAACCACAACGCATGCAGCGCGCCGGTAGCCAGCACCAGGATGGCCGCGCCGATCACGCGCAGCCACAGATGTTGCGCGCGAAATCCAAACGGCATGGCTGTGATGGCCGCCGCTGCAAGCAGCACGGCGAACCATGTTCCCCATCCGAAGATTGCATAGGTCCAGTACGCGATGGTGGCGCCTGCTTGACCCATGAGGTTGGCAGCGGGCGTGTTGTGCACCGCGACGGCCTGCGACGGCCAGTCCGCGTGATTGAAGGAACCCAGCGCAAGCATCAGCGATGCAATGCCCAAGGCTGCCACCACCCACGCGACGCGGGCGCGAAATTCGGGGCGATTCCAGAAGTGCGAAACGGTTGAAGTCGATGCGGTCTTCGAACGAGCCATATGGGGACTCCATCGGCAGTTTCGGGGGTATTTGGACGATCTTTGCGGACCTTTCCGTCCGCCGCTACCATCCCGCCGCCATGCACTTTGCGCTGATCGACATGATTCTTGAGCAGACCCCGGACCGAGTCCGAGCGGTTAAGCAGGTGACCCTGGCCGAGGAGTACCTCCAGGACCACTTCCCAACGTTCCAAGTGCTGCCCGGCGTATTCATGCTGGAGGCCCTGGTGCAGGCTGCTCGGGCCCTGTTGGAGGAGCGCGGGCACCCCCGAATGGTGCTCGGCAGCGCCAAAGCCATGCGCTACGGCTCATTTGTCCGCCCCGGGGAGGCCCTGGAAGTGGATGTTCAGCTTGAGAAGGAACTGCCCGACGGCTCGTTCTTGTTCAAGGGCGTGGGCATTGTTCGCCGACATCGCGTAGACGAGAAGGTCGCAGTGGAACCAGAGACGGCTGTCTCCGGAAGATTTACACTGCGTCCCTTGCGGATTCCTCCGCAAACCCCATCCCAGGGGTGACCTGGGATCGTGCGGCGCCCATGGCGGGCCCGCGTGCAAGGATGCCACTAGACGGAGACACGATGGCTATTTCCCGCGCAGAGATTGAAGAGAAGGTGACCGACGTCCTCGAGAACGCGCTGGGTGCGGATCGGGACGACATCATCGCCACTGCCACCCTGACCGAAGACCTTGGTGCCGAGAGCATCGACTTTCTGGACATTCAGTTCCAGCTCGAGAAGAAGTTTTCCACCCCGGAGAAGGCCTTCAAGATCGAGCAGGGCGAATTGTTCCCAGAGAACATGATGTCCAACCCGGACTTTGTGAAGGACGGCAAGTTCACCGACGCCGGCATGGCCGTGCTGCAGGAGCGCATGCCGCACGTAGACGTTTCGGTGTTCGCCAGCGACCGCAACGTGAAGGGTCTTGCCAAGATCTTCACGGTGAAGAGCCTGTGCGACTTCATCGACATCAAGCTGAAGAAGTAATTCTCGCGCGCGCCGGTGCTCCCGGCGCGCGCCGTTTTTATAACGGAGATCTGCCGCAATGCGCTGGATGTGGATCGACACGATCGTGACCTACGAGCCGGACAAGCGTCTGGTAGCGATCAAGAATGTGTCGCTCGCGGAAGAGCATTTGCACGAGCATTTTCCGGCAACGGCGACGCTTCCTGCGCAGCCGGTGATGCCTGCAAGTCTGATGATTGAAGGCATGGCGCAGACGGCCGGAATCTTGGTGGGCAGTTTGCGGCGTTTCAAAGAGAAGGTGGTCTTGGCGAAGATTCAGCGCGCCGAGATCAACGCCGACGTGATTCCCGGTCAGTGCATCCGCTACGACGCGCGTATTGAACGCATCGATCCGATGGGCGCAGGAACTTCAGGAACCATTGAGCGCATGGACCACCGTACCGGGCAGTGGGAGAAGATTGGCGAGACAGAAATCATGTTCAGCCACGTGGACCAGAACATGAGCGGGCTGGCGTTCCCTGAGCACAACTTTGTGTTTAGTGACAGCTTCCGGAATGTGCTGCGGTCGAGCGGTCTTGGGCACCTCATGGATTGAGTGGGCTGGACCCCGGTCGCCTGATCCACCCGCCGAGGATGGCAGCGACTGCTACCACTACAAAGAGAGTGAGTGCAATTCCACGCGCATTTGTGCTGGCCTCTTGTACTGGCGTGGGTTCGGTGGGCGTGTTGGCAAGCTGCACCTGCAAGCTTGGTGCCGATGACACTTCAGGCAACGATGCAGTTTCCGCCCGCGGCGCCGGAAGTCGTGTGTTGGCTGCGGGGTTCGTGGCAGGCTGCGGATCGGGCGCTTCGTTGGCTTCGAGCAACGCTAAGTTTTCTTCCGTGCTGGATAGGCTCGAGAGCACGAAGCCTTCAAGTTTTGCCGTCTTGAGACGAAGGATCGCTTCCTTGGCGCCATCGACGTCGCCAGCTTCGATGAAGTGATTGGCGAGACGGAGCAGCGACATCTGCCAGCTCGACATCGTCTGAAATGTGTCTGGGTGCCCGCGTTCTTCGGCTGCGATAGAGAGCTCGAGCAAACGTTTCCCGATGACCTTCGACTCCAGTGAGTCGACCAAGAGCATCCGACCTGCCGCAAAGTACAGTTCGTTGAGCGCGGCGTTGTTCGGCGCTGGACCAACGGATGCGGCGAGCTCGGCGATTTCAAGTATGGCCGATGGGTCTCCGCTCAGGCTCGCAGCCCGCAATGCTCCGCCGATTGCTCCAACACCGACGCTATTCGCGGGGTCAAGGGTCGTCAGCGCGAGACCGGCCCATGCAAGGCCTAACGGATCAAAGTCCACCAGCGTCCCCGGGGCCTCAATGCCCCACGCATTGAGCGCGCCGATCAAGCTCGCCAGGTGGGCGCCGGCAGAATCTCGGTCCATACTTCCAGCCGCCATCGCTTCGCGCCAGTCGGCGATCGCAGCATCCGCATCCGCTCGGGTGTGGGAGGTGCCATCCTGGAGACCCTTGATTGCCGCATCCAGTACGAGGGTCGGCGCCGCCGTCCGAAACTGTGCAATCGCCAAATCAGCAAGTTCACCATTGCCGCCGAACTCGGCATTGCCGCCAGCGGCTGCGAAATACCGCAGTGCGTCCGCCGCATCACGCGGAGAACCAGCCGTGCGCGCCGCCATCCCGAACTTTGCCGCGATCGGAGCGGTCAGCCCGCCGGTTGCCGTGCATGCCATGCGATAGGCAGCCATTGCGTTGATCGCATCGTCCCAGTTGTACAGGTCGCCGAGCTGCTCGAATCCCCGTGCGGACATCCGGCGAGAGTCGACAGCATTGAATCGATCGATCCAGTCTTGGCGGACTGCAGGTTGTTGCAATTCGTTATGTTGCGACGTCATCCAGGTGTCGAAATCACTAACGACATCAGGCACCACAGCGAGCGCGCAGGACAACAGCAGGGCGGTGATCATGGCTGCACTCCTTCGCGCCATCTGAGTGCGGCGCCAACTCCACAAATTTGAGAGTAGGTCGGTACGCCCCGAAGTCAATAAGAAATTTGGCAACTTTATGAATATATCACCCAGGTCGCCCATTCCCCTGAGGGCAACTTTGTGTTGAGTGACAGCTTCTGCAGTGTGCTGCGTTCGGTGTTAGACGCGCTGTAGCAGCTCCGCAACAGCCTTTCGTCGATCCTCTGGTGAATCTCCGGCACGACTTCCAACCGGGGAGACCACCCGTGACGGCGGGTTACCACTGATGATTCGGGATCCCTTGCTGAAACTAATGTAGGAAATGCCCCACGACATAAATACCAAGATGCGGTTGTTGAATCCAACCAGCAAGATCAAGTGCACAAAGAGCCAAGCGAGCCAAGCGATCAATCCGTGAAACTTCAGTCCCGCCACTTCGGCAACAGCCTTGGCACGACCGATGGTGGCCATGGATCCCTTATCAAGGTAAGCAAATTGCCCGCGCTTGCGAGGAGTTCCCCCCGCACGCACTTCGTCTGCAATGATCTTTGCCACAAATTGGCCCATTTGCGTAGCTGCTGGTGCAACTCCAGGAACCGGTTTGCCACTCTTGGCGCACTTCATAGACGCCATGTCGCCAATCACGAAGACATGTGGATGATTGATGACCGAGCAATCCGGTTCAACCAAGACGCGTCCGTTTCGATCGAGCGGTGCGCCAAGTGAAGCTCCGAGGGAACTCGCCTTTACACCCGCCGACCATACCACCGTGTTGGCGTTGATCGTTTCACCGTTGACGGTCACGCCATGTTCATCGACCTGTGTCACCGCCTGTTTTAAGCGAACCTCCACGCCCATTGTCTGAAGCGCTTTGAGTGCCTCATGTGACGAACGAGGGCTCATACTTGGTAGCAGTCGGTCGCCAGCCTCGATCAAAATGACGCGAGCATTCTTGGCGTTGAAGCGTCGGTAGTCCTTGGAAAGTGAATCAACGCTGAGTTCTTTGATGGCGCCAGCAAGCTCTACGCCGGTTGCTCCACCACCGACGACAACAAAGGTCAAATGCTCCCGCATCGCTTTGGGGTCGGTCTCTGCTTCGGCGTCTTCGAAGGCTCGCAGAATTCGATTGCGAATGATCAGCGCATCGTCAAGCGTCTTCATGCCTGGGGCAAATTGCTCCCACTGGTCGTTACCGAAGTAACTTGAGTTTGCGCCGGCGGCAACGATGAGATAGTCAAAGCGAGCACAGCGATCGTTGATGAATGTCAATCGACGCGCAGCGCAATCAATCGAAACGACTTCATCGTTGAACACATAGGCGTTGGTCTGATCGCGAAAGATGCGCCGTATCGGAAAGGCAATGTTGGAGGTTGGGAGGACCGACGTGGCCACCTGATAAAGGAGAGGCTGAAAGAGGTGGTGATTTTCTTTATCAATCAGCACCACATTGACGGGTACGTTTGCTAGCGCTTGCACCGCGGCAACGCCTCCAAACCCGCCGCCAATGACAACAACGACAGGCGCATCAATATTGCCTTGCGTCATGACTGATGGCAAAGGGCGGACTTGGGCGGGGCTTTCCTTCATCGACGATAATAGGCACCCGCTTGTGGTCAGCGATCGCGGTGTGGCAGCCCCGCTCAGAGGCCATGGCATCCACTCCAAAGGGCAGGGCTTCAGCGAATCTTGTTATGAATATTTCATATTTATGAGTAAATGTGGATACATGCCAAGCAAATGCCCCCAAAAATGGAAACCCCGCTCAGGGAGGCATCCACTGAGCGGGGCCGATCCAGGAATGTCGGGCCCACACCGCACGGGCCCTTGATCCGTCGGGCCTTCTGTGGAAGGCCCTGTGTACGCGGAGCCCTTACTTCTCGGGCCCGTGGTCTGTTGTGCGGACATAGGGCTTTCCCTATCCCGCCTCCTGTGCTCCGTCTTCCCTTTTCTGAAGACTTCGCGTGTTCCGATTGTCTTGGGCGCAACCCTCTGAGTGCGTCCTCGACATGAAGAGAGTCGATTTCACGGGGGCGCTTCGCAAGTAAATGGCGCGATTTATCTTGGGAATTTTGCTGGTAACCAACACTTTCGCCGACCTGCGCTAGCCTTGGCGCGTAATGGTCACCAAACGGCACCTCGCGGTTTACACCGGCAGCTTCGATCCGATCACCCTTGGACATCTGGATGTGTTGGCGCGCGCACGCGGGATGTTCGATGAGATTGTGTTGGCGATCGGTCACAACCCAAGCAAGCCTGCCCTCTTTAGTTTTGAAGAGCGCCTTGATCTTGCACGCGGATGTGTTGCCGACATGCTCAAGGCAGAACCCGAGGGCGCGCCCGTGCGCGTGGAGGTTTACACCGGTCTCACCGTGGACTTCGCGCGATCGGTTGGAGCGGTGGCCATTGTGCGTGGAATTCGTAACGTCACCGATCTTGCCAACGAATGCCAGTTGGCAATCACCAATCGCCAAGTAGCAAACATCGAGACGGTGTTCGTGGTGACTGGCGAGAGTTACGCATACACCAGTTCCAGTTTGATCAAGCAGATTGCGGCGTTTGGTGGAACGATTGAAAAGCTGGTGCCACTGGTGCCCAAGCGCGTCATCGAAGCGCTGGCGCGCAAGAAGGGTGACCCGACGAATCCGCTTGGCAAGTTGGCGGCAGAGCATCATGGAGGCGGGGAGGTTTGAGGGGGGCGCCGGGGAAGGCCACCGGCTGTGGCTTTCATCACGGCGGGCTCGTCGCGCCGGTCTTGTGCGTGGGCGAGGGATCCACGGGGGCGGGTTGTCTTGGGCATGTTGTTAGCCATCCTGCTCGTTAGCGTGGTGGACCTCACGCTTGTTAAGGATTGGGTCCGCTGCGAGGTGTGGATATGCCTGGGATTGGCATTCGGGCTCAGGTTGGCGTCCGCTCTGGGCGATCTCCCGTGCTAGCCTTCCGGAACTAGGCACTACGCCTGGAATTTAGGAGCATCGTACTGTGAATATCTCGAAGAAGTCCGGGTCGTCTGTTGAGCTTCAAGTGGAGCTCAGCGCTGCGTCGTCTACCCAGCGTGGTGCGATTGGTATCGGTGTGCGATTTCTTGGAACGACGGCGGTTGACGCGACGGTGGTTGCGTTGCTCGCGGTGGCTGTGATTTTTGCCGCAAGTTCCAGTTCGATCGCTTCTCCAAAGGCGTGGTTCTACGCCGGCTCTGGTGGGGACGGCAACGATCTTGACACCGATGGTGATGGTGTGCCAGATGCGCAGGACGGCTGTCCCACGGACGCTCGCAAGGTGGTACCCGGCGAGTGCGGCTGCGGCGGGTTTGAGGAAGACGTTGATGGTGACGGGGATGTCGATTGCGCGCTGCCTTCGGGCACGGTGCGTGCGTGGGGATATAACGATGGTGGCCAGACGGATGTCCCGTCGGACCTTGGTGCGTCGATGTCGATCGCGGCGAGCCGCTACCACACGGTGGCGCTACGTGCGGACGGCACGGTCCGCGCGTGGGGCTACAACGCGTGGGACCAGACGAATATCCCGTCGGACCTTGGCGCGGCGATGGCGATTGCGGCGGGCTTTTACCACACGGTGGCACTGCAGACGGACGGCACGGTGCGCGCGTGGGGCAGCAACGGGTATGGCCAGACGAATGTCCCATCGGACCTTGGCCCGTCGATGGCGATCGCGGGGGGCTATGAGCACACGGTGGCACTGCGTACGGACGGCACGGTGCGCGCGTGGGGCAACAACGGGTATGGCCAGACGAATGTCCCGTCGGACCTTGGTCCGGCGATGGCGATCGCGGCGGGCTATTACCACACGGTGGCACTGCGTACGGATGGCACGGTGCGCACGTGGGGCTACAACGGGTATGGCCAGACGAATGTCCCGTCGGACCTTGGCGCGTCGATGTCGATCGCGGCGGGCGCGAACCACACGGTGGCACTGCGTACGGACGGCACGGTGCGCGCGTGGGGCAACAACGGGACTGGCCAGACGAATGTCCCGTCGGACCTTGGCGCGGTGATATCGATCGCGGCGGGCTATGACCACACGGTGGCGCTGCGTACGGACGGCACGGTGCGCGCGTGGGGCAACAACGATAGCGACCAGACGGATGTCCCGTCGGACCTTGGCGCGGCGTTGGCGATCGCGGCGGGCTGGTACCACACAGTGACCATCTCCAACCCCGATTGCAATGCCAACGGAATCCCCGATTGGCGTGAACTGTCACTCAACGACATCGACCGGGACGGCAGGCTGGACGTCTGCGAAGTGGAAGCGGGCGCAGTGGACTGCAACGGCGACCTGGTGCCCGACGAAGACCAGTTGCCTGTGCTGCGCGATCGTTCAATGAGTGGGCAGTTCGCACCTGCAGGTCAATCACGGCAGTTCGCCGTGCCGGTTGTTCGTGAGGCTTCACCTGCGTCGATGGTGGAGATCCGTGCTTCCGCCAATGGCGATCTCAGTGGTGCAGGTGAATTCCTACGGATCGCGGTGGCCGGCGCCGAGCTTGAACTTGCCGGCACCAAGTGGGGCGCCAACGCATCGGTTACCGTTTCGGCTGCCGCGTTCAACGAAGCACTCGCACTCAACCGCGGCGGCTCGCTGCCGTTCCGTGTCACGAGCGGTCCGAATGTAGATTCCTACGGCAGTGATTCCTTCACGCTCACGCTTCGCTACTGGAGCGGCACTCTCACTGACTGCAACCTGAACGGGCAGCCTGACTCCTGCGACCTCTCGCAAGGCCTGCAGACGGATTGCGACCTGAACGGCGTACCCGACAACTGCGACGTGGGCGCCAGCCCAACTGTGGAGACGGCCTACGGTCAAACATGCGACGGTCAGACTGCGAACTTCAGTGCGCACGTCGTCACGCGTGCGGTCCTTGGCAGCACGGTCACCGTCGACGTTGAAGCCCGTGGTGACACCGATCGCGGTGCGGCATTCGGTGAATTCGTTGAGGTGCGGTTCGGTAACCGCACGGTGGTCCACCAGGGCGTTGCCTGCGGCGCCTCCGGAAACTATCAAGTGCAGATGGATGCCGCGGAGTTCAACGCGTTGATCGATACCAACGATGATGTTGCGCTCTCGATCACCGCTGGCCCGGATGCGGAGTGCAGTCAGTGCCAATCGTGGGCGACCGTCGGATTCACTTTCGTGGGCGTCGATCCTGCCAACGACTGCAACATCAACGGTCTCCCAGACAGCTGCGACATCTCCAGCGGCTACAGCGCTGACTCCGATGGCGACGGTATCCCTGACGAGTGCGACGGCCCGGACCTTGACTCGGACGGCGACGGCGTGCTCGATTCCGTTGATGCGTGCCCACAGGTGGCGGGCGACGCCGCATGCAATGGCTGCCCACGGAACGTGTGCGGTCAGTGCGGGACGGACGGACTTGTTGATACCAACGGCGACGGTGAATACGACTGCGTAGACACCGACGACGACGGCGACGGCGTGATCGACACACTGGATGCATTCCCTCTCGATGCTGGCGAGACCGTCGATACTGACGGTGACGGCCAGGGCAACAACGCCGACACGGATGATGACCAGGACGGGTTCGATGACGGTGCGGACAACTGCCCCGGCACTGTCAACATCGATCAGGCCGACCTTGACGTCGATGGCGCGGGCGATGTCTGCGACCTTGACGACGACAACGACGGGGCGGTGGATACCGTTGACAATTGTCCGACGCTGCCGAACCCAACGCAGGGCGACTGCGACGGCAATGGCATCGGCGATGCGTGCGACACGGCGTCCACTTCTTCGGGTCCTGACATGGTGGTGAACGGCGGCTTCGAGGCTTCGGAGTACAACGGGACCTTCGTGAGCGACTGCTTCACGTCCGGAGGCTTTGCCATGACTGGCTGGCAGCACGGGCTGACGCGCACCGAGGATCTGTACCGAAACACCGATGGCGGCAACTGCTTCGTGACCCCGTTCAACCCTTCGGGCGGGCAATATCTACTATCGCTGCAGGGCTCCGGTTGCTGCAATTGCAATGTGAATGGTGCTGTCTGGCAGTCGATGGCGACCGAAGTAGGTCGGACATACACGCTGCGCATGCAGGTGTTCATGGATGAATTTGATGCCATTCGAGTTTCCTATGGAACGCAGTCGGTGACGTTTGTTGGTGCAACAACGGCCACCGATCAATGGGTGGAAGTCACTTGGCAGTTCGAGGGCGTCGGGCAGGCGGCTGAGCTTCGCATTGAGTCGACTGGATCCGTGACGGCTCCTGGCTGCTTGGAGGCTGACAACGCGTTCGTCGACAACGTCCGAGTCACCCGCGATGCCGTGGTAGCGGACTGCAACGGCAACGGGCAGCAGGATCTACTGGAGATCGCTGCGGGCACCGTGGGCGACTGTAACAGCAATTGCGTACCTGATTCGTGCGAGCCGGACGCGGATGCTGACGGCTTTATCGACGCATGTGATCCGTGCCCGGGCAAGCCCGGACCGGAGTGCAACGGGTGCCCTCGTAACGAGTGCGGCGATTGTGGTTCGCCTTCAGATCTTGATGGCGACAGCATCCCGGACTGTGTCGACGAGGATGATGACGGCGACAACGTGCCCGACGGACTCGATGCATTCCCAACCAACGCCGGCGAGTCCGTGGACACGGATAGTGACGGTATCGGGAACAACGCGGATCTCGACGACGACAGCGACGGCATCGTCGACAGCATTGATAACTGCGTTCTCATTGCGAACCCCATTCAGGAAGACTGCAATGGAAACGGTAATGGCGACGCGTGTGAGTTGGCGGCCGATTCATCGCTGGACTGCAATGTGAACGGCACGCTCGATAGTTGTGATATCAGCGCTGGCGCGAGTGATTGTGACGCGGATGGTGTGCTCGACTCATGCGAGTTGGCTTCCGGTGCAGGCGACTGCGATGGCAACGGGATTCCCGATTCCTGCGATATCGCGGCGTACCGGCTTGAGGATTGCAACAGTAACGGCATCGGCGACTCGTGCGAGAAGCAGTTGCACCTTGACCTGTCCAGCGGCATCCAGGCGCCGCTTGGATTTGGCTTCCCGAAGGTATGGACGCTGGAGAAGGTGGTTCGAGCTGTTGACACGGTCCGAGTAGAGCTGACTGCCAAGGGTGATCTTTCGTCGATGCTGGAATACGTCCAAGTTGATTTCCCGCAGTCTTCGTACCGCGCATTCAACGATGACGAGGGAGATGCCCCGGATTGCGTTGTGACCTCGGTGGGCTTTGAGATCCCCCTGGAGTTGTTCAACGACTCTATTGCACCGGATGGTTCCATGCGTATCACCTTGACGCCGTCAGCCGCTGTCGATCGACTGTTCTGCGGCGGCGACACATGGATCGAGGTCAGCGTTACCTACATCGGCGCAGCGTCGTCAGACTGCAATGCCAACGGGGTGCTCGACTCATGCGAGATCGCCGCTGGAACACAGGCAGATTCTGACGGAAACGGTATCCCGGACGAGTGTGTTGATCCGATTCTTCCGTGCCCGGCAGACTTTGATGGCAACGGGTTTGTGAACGGGGCTGATCTTGGTTCGTTGCTGTCGGAGTGGGGCGGATCCAACCCCTACTACGACGTGAACCGGGACGGAGTCATCAATGGCGCCGACCTTGGCCAGTTGCTTTCCCTGTGGGGGCTCTGTTCGGAATGATCGATTGCCGGAGGAGTACACGTACACTCCTCCGCCCATGGCACACTTCCGCGTTATCTCGATCGGCACGCTCGCGCATCATCCGTTGTGGGGCGAGCGTGGCGATGTGCGGCCGGCGCATGCAACCACCACGCTGATCGATGCGGGTGATGCAAAGATTCTGGTCGATCCTTCGCTACCTGAGCAGATTCTGATTCCGCGCCTCTTGGAGCGCAGCGGTCTGAAGCCCGAAGCGATCACGCACGTGTTTCTCACTAATTTCCATCCGATGCGACGGCGCGGCATTACCGCGTTCGATGATGCGCAGTGGCTGGTTGGTGAACTGGAACGCGAGAGTGTTGGCGCACAACTGGTTGCCAAGTTCCAGGAAGCGGAGGACGCCGATGATGGCGATCTTGCCAAGTCGTTGCGTGCGGAGATCACGCTGCTGCAACGCTGCAAGTCTTCGCCGGACACGTTGGCGATGGGCGTTGATTTGTTCCCGCTGTACGGGGTGACGCAGGGCTCGTGCGGACTGCTGTTGCCGCAGCCGAGTGCCACGGTGCTGGTGGCGGGCGACGCGGTTGCTTCCTATGAGCATCTGGCCGAGGGCAAAGTGCTGTCGCCGGTCTTCAGCCTTGAACAAGCGCAGGAAAGCTTCAAAGAAGTGATTGAGATTGCCGACCTGATCGTCTGCGGCCGCGATAATGTGGTGCAGAACCCGATGCGCCGCTGATAACCGGCGCCGGAACTTGCCTCTGCGCGCTGCGGCGATTGAGGCGTGCACCATTTACACTCCCGGTATGGCTGACGCTCCAATGAATCTGACACTGCGCGACCTTGGCCGCATGGCGAAGTCCGGCGCAAAGTTCTCATGCTTGACGTGTTACGACGCCACTACTGCGCGCTGGCTAGAGAAGAGCGGGCTGGAAGTGCTGCTGGTTGGTGACACCGCTGCAGAGATGATTCTGGGCTATGCGTCCACCATCAATGCGCCGCTTGATTTCATGGTCACCATCACTGCCGCCGTCAAGCGCGGCGCGCCGTCACGCATCGTGATGGCGGATATGCCGTTCATGAGTTACCAAGCGGACGAGGCGGAAGCGATTCGTAACGCTGGTCGATTTATGACTGAGGGCAACGCCGACTGCGTGAAGTTGGAAATGGATCGATCGTTCGCGCCGCTGGTTGAGAAGTTGGCGCGCGCCGGTATTCCGGTGGTGGCACACATCGGTAGTCGTCCGCAGCAATCGAAGATGAAGGGCGGATACACGAGCGCTGGACGCAGTGCCGAGAGTGCGTTGCGCATCTTGCATGATGCTGCAGCCCTTGAAGCGGCGGGCGCATCCATGCTGCTCCTTGAGGCGTGCCCGGCCGAAGTCGCTGAGTTAGTGGTGGAACGCGCGACGGTTCCGGTGATTGGCTGCGGTGCTGGTACCGCTTGTCATGGCCAGGTGGTAGTACTCAATGATCTTCTTGGATTGACGCATTGGCAGCCTGCCTTTGCGCGTCCATTGGCTGCGGTGGGCGCAGAAATTGAACGAGCCGCGCGGGTGTGGCGCGACCGCGTGCGCGATGGCGATCTTGGCGAGCATCCGTACACGATCGCGCCCGATGAATTGGCGCGGTTGCAACAGATGGCTGGCCATACATCATGAGTGAATCCCGCTTGCTTCGCGCGCTTCCTGCGGCGTTGTTGCTCGCAGCCGCGGCGGTGAGTCTTTGGACTGTCCCCGCATTGATTCGGCTTGCGCAGGTGGAACGCACCGCGCGCTCCATGGATGCTGCGGCGGATCGCCTAGCAAGCTCCAATGCGTTGGAAGCGATGAGCGCATCGATGCGTGATATCGCCGCGGCAGTGGAGCCAGCGGTTGTGCATATCAGTGTTGCAGGTGAAGCGAAGGGGAGGCTCGGGGCGCGTTCGTTTACGCAATCCGGTTCGGGCTGGATCTGGGACGCAAGCGGCAACATCGTTACCAATGCGCATGTGGTGGACGGAGCAACATCGCTACAGGTGCAGCTCCATGATGGGTCACTTCATCCGGCAACGCTGGTGGGGCTTGATCCGCGTACTGACATTGCGGTACTGCATATTGAGGCCGAGGGATTATTGCCGGCCACGCGCACTGCAACGCTTCCCGCGCAGGGTGATTTAGTGTTTGCGTTTGGCTCGCCGTTTGAGTTTCGATTCAGTATGTCCAGCGGAATTGTTTCTGGAGTGGGGCGCAGTGCCGGCCTTGCCGAAGTGGAATACGAGAGTTTCATTCAAGTAGATGCTGCTGTAAATCCTGGCAACTCCGGCGGTCCGTTGACGGATGTGCGTGGTCGCGTGATCGGCATCAATACTGCCATTGCTACTGGCCGCGGTAATACCGTTGGCAGCGGGCAGTTTGCAGGTATTGGATTGGCCATTCCCATGTCGATTGCGGAGAATGTGGTCACGCAATTGATTGCAAGCGGAAGTGTGACGCGCGGGTTCATGGGCGTGAGTATGGTGGATGCGGAACGCTTGAAGACGACGCCTTCGAAGAACGCCATCTTTCGCGCGGTTGCCGAAGGTTTTCAGGGCGACGGCGCGGTGATTACCTCCATCACGCCAGGTAGTCCCGCTGCCGGTGCCGGGCTGCGACTTGGCGACGTGATTACTGCGCTTGGTGATCGACGCATTAACTCGAGTGATGAAGTGCTCAGCGAAGTGGGCACCAAACCCCCCGGCACGGAATTGCCAGTGGCGGTGTGGCGCGCCACGGCGAATGGCACAACGGGCGAGCGAATTGAGTTGCGTGTCACCTTGGCCACGATGAATCCGAATGTCAATGCCGGTGTCTTTCTTGAGGCATTTCAGCGCGCAGGGCTTTCGGAGTTAGTCAATGGTTCGCGCGGTGGTCGACCGGGCGCGCTGGTTGGCGCCTCGCAAGGGCCGATCGCTGCCGATGTTCCGGCGGGCTCGCTGATCGTTGCACTTGAGGGGCAGCGAGTGGCGTCTGTTGATGACCTGTGGGTTCGTCTCGCCAGGAGTACGGTGGGGCGCACCCGGCTTGCTTCTCCGCCTGCGGCCAACATGACGGTCTTGCGTCCGGACGGGACGGAGCGGGATGTTGAAGTTCTGCTGCGCTGACGGCGCCTGCGGTGCCGGATAGCATCCCTGCTCTCAATGGTCGCTTCGGCACAGGAATCCCCGAAAATGCACGGCGAACAGCCAGTCATCCTTGATGTGCGCGATTTGCACATGCATTTCCCGATTCGCAAGGGTGTATTGCAGCGGGTCATTGGCCAACACAAGGCGGTTGACGGCGTGTCGTTCAAGATTCGTCGCGGCGAGACGCTTGGGTTGGTGGGTGAGTCTGGCTGCGGCAAGACCACGGTGGGGCGCACGGTCTTGGCCCTCCAGCAGGCCACCTCTGGGCAAGTGCTCTTTGAGGGCAAGGATGTATTCCGGCAGAACGCTGCCGACATGCGGCGCATTCGTCGTGACATGCAGATCATCTTCCAAGATCCGGGCGGAAGCCTGAATCCGCGCATGCGTGTGGGGCGCATTGTGGGTGAGCCGCTGGAAGTGCATGGCATTGCTACCGGTGACGCGTTGCGTGAGCGGGTGGAGGAGTTGTTGGAGCAATGCGGCCTGTGGCGCGCCGCGGCGGATCGGTACCCGCACGAATTCTCTGGCGGTCAGAAGCAACGCATTGGAATTGCACGCGCGCTTGGATTGCAACCCAAGTTGATTGTGTGCGACGAGCCAACCAGCGCGCTTGACGTGAGTGTGCAGAGTGAAATCTTGAATTTGCTAGGTGATTTGCAGGAGCAACTTGGTTTGAGCTACCTGTTCATTAGCCATGACATGGCGGTCATTCACCATGTGTGCGATCGCATTGCAGTGATGAAAGATGGCAAGATTGTGGAGGAAGGTTCGCGCGAAGATGTGATTGGGAATCCCCAGCATCCGTACACGAAGCGACTCCTGCTTGCTGTGCCAGAGTGTGACCCGCGTGTGGATGCGGCGAAGCGTGCCGAGCGTCAGCGCATGTTGGTCGAGGAGATTGAGCGATGAATGAGTATCCACCACAGATGACGCCTGAGCAGGCTGCCCGCAATCGACGAGTGATTATTTGGGTAGCCGTGATCTTTGTATTGGTGTGCATTTCAGTATCGGTGTGGGGATTCATGGTGACCCGTGCTTCGCGTGATCGTGCCAAGCAGACGGACGCGGCGCTTCGATCCGTGGCGTGGAGCATTTTGTGCTAC
>JBIKZY010000139.1:0-5673 GCA_044354475.1 Phycisphaerales bacterium | reverse complement strand
TGCATTAGAGCTGCTGAATCATGATGCGCGTTGCGTTTCGTGCACGCTGGCGGGCACTGCTGCAGTACTTGCGCGGCGCGATCAATGTGGATCGCCAGGTATAGAGATATTCCTGCCACGCGAGGCGATCGGGCGTGCATGGGACGCGCTTGTTGCGCAACATGATGTTCAAGAGCTTGGCCGCCGCCGCGCGCGTCCCGCCGGATGGCACGCTTACAACATTGCCCGTATTGAAGCCGGAACGCCGCTTCATCATGTTGACTTTGGGCCCGACAATTTGCCGCATGAAACAGGCATCTTGCACGCGCGAACCAGCTTCAAGAAGGGGTGCTATCCCGGGCAGGAAGTGGTGGCGCGCATGGAGAGTTTGGGCAAACCAAAGCAGCGGCTCGTGGCGCTGCGCATGACAGAAGATGCCTTGCCGACATCGGGATCGCCAGTCTTTGAGCGCGGTGCGGACGGTGAGCCTGGCAACCCAGTGGGGGCGGTGACCAGCAGCACACTGGCACCGATGTTGGGTGCAGCGAGCGTGGCCTTTGCCATGGTGCGTACTGCGCACGCAGAGCCGGGCGCAGTGTTGTTGGTGCCTGCTGAAGGCGGACGTGCCACTGCGACGGTACAGGCGGGCCTTCGATTTCTTCCCGAACGAATTGAGGCAACATGATCGCTGCATATCTACAGGAGAGCGACCCGATTGAAACGGCACCGGTGACCGGCAAAGATGGTCAGCGCTCGGAGGTGGGGATGCGCATTTCGCCCGAGGTGGTGTTGTTTGTGGGTGCAGTCGTACTGACCGTGGCGCTCTTTGCGGTGTTCACGCCGTTCTTGCTGCGGATCTGGCGCGACGATGCGGCGACCCGCGGCAACGGCGCGTCGCGCGATCCGCAACGTACGGCAACGGAGCAGCGCCAAGGACCGGTCAAATGACTGCTGCACCTTCCGATGGGCTCCGGTTTGTTCGCCTCACGGAGGTGGGCCCGCGTGATGGATTGCAGAATGAGAAGCGCCTGGTTTCCACCGCAGCCAAGGTGGAGTTCGTTGATTTACTCTCCGCGGCCGGATTCCCTGAAATTGAAGTTTCTAGCTTTGTAAGCCCAAAGTGGGTGCCTCAGTTAGGAGATGCGGCCGATGTCTTTGCGCGCATTCAGCGTCGCTCCGGCACTGTTTACAGCGCACTGGTTCCCAATGAACGCGGCATGGATGCAGCGCTGGCGGCGCGTGTGGATAAGGTGGCAATCTTTGCCGCGGCGAGCGAGGGGTTTAGCGCAGCAAACACTGGCGGCACTATTGCCGAAGTCGTAGCGCGGTTTGTTCCGGTGGTGCGAGCAGCGCATGCAGCGCGCATTCCGGTGCGGGCCTATGTCAGTTGCGTGGTGCGGTGTCCGTATGACGGAGCGGTTGCACCATCAGCAGTGCGTCGCGTGGTTGAGCAGATGCTTGCGCTGGGTGCAGATGAGATTGATCTTGGAGAAACGCTTGGCGTTGCAGAGCCAGAAGACATTGCGCGCTTGTATGCAGAGCTTGCCAGCGTCCTGCCCGCCGCGCGAACAACACTTCATCTGCATAACACCAATGGTCGTGCGTTAGACAATGCACGGATGGCGCTGCAGCTTGGTGTTCGCAGCTTTGATGCAAGCGCCGGTGGTCTTGGTGGATGCCCGTACGCGCCCGGCGCGCGCGGCAATGTGGACACCGCCGCTTTGTTAGCTATGTTGGAGTCTGCGGGCTATGAAACCGGGGTCGATGGCGCCGCGGTGGATCGCGCGATTTCGTCAGTCACCCAGGTCCTGCGCGCGGATGCATCCTGACGCCATTCGCCAGCCACGCGCGTGAGTGGCGTGAGCGAGATGCTGTCATCAGAAACAGTGACCACGTGGGGCTGTCCGGGAAGCGTGAAACTTCCGGTGTTCAGCACCAGTTTGCCCCGGACCAGCCATGCACCGGCTCGATGCGAATGTCCAGCAACAATTGCTTGAGGAATGGGTTCGGACCGTTCCTGTGCGGCTGCACCGGCGCGTTCCAAAAAGCGTGCCGACAATTCTGGAAACATGCGCCAGTATCCGATCACTACCGGAAATACCCAGGGTCGCGCCGCCATGCGGCGTAGCACCGTGAATGGTGACGCGGCACTATCGAACCCGCGTTCCATAATGGCGGCGGCGCGTGCGGCAAGCAAGGTGCGTTCTGGTTCTGCGCATTGTGCAGCTGCCTGATACGCGCGCGCAAATTCCGCGGCAACGTGGTGAGCAGCAGCGGACCATGGCGCGATGGCTGGGTGAAAGGCATGCCCGTGGGTGATGAGTACGCGGCCGTTGGCACGCAATGCAGCAAGTTCCCCCGTGGCAGGATCGTGATTCCCTTCGATCCGAAGCACGGTGGTGCTGACCCGCGCGAGGCGTTCGCGAAGTTCTGCCAGAAAGTCTTCGCCACGCACGCCGAATGCGCTGGATGCAGACTCCGCGGCATCGCCGTTGAGGATGACTTCGTGCGCGCCCTCAAGCGCTGCGATCAGTTCTGCTGGATTCGGCGCGGCCCGGAGACCAAGGTGTAAGTCGGAAAGAATGACAACCTTCACGAGTCAGCCCTGATTGGAACTTGCCGCGGCGCGTCGGGCAGCAAGCTCAAGGAGCGAATCAGGGTCGGTTGCATCCCACGGCGCGGCGGCCACTCCCACATGAACGACGAGGGACCGTGGTCCATCACCGGGAAGGCTGGCAATTTCAGCGCGGAGTGCGGCGGCCAGTTCTTGCGTTGCTGATTCACGCAGGGAAACCAGCACAAATCCGCCGTCATCAAGTCGAGCGAGTTCGTCTCCTGGAAACACTGCCGCATCAAGTGCAGTAGCGATCCGAGCCATGAATGAATTATCCAGGAGTATTTGTGACCGGCGATTCCAGAGTTCCACATCCTCAATGCGCAACAGTGAAACAGTGAGTGACTCGCGGCGCAGGCGCGCCGCTGCAATGCGGTGCGCGACCTGCTGGCGCAAGCGGGGCCACGATGGAAATCCGGTGGGGTCATCCCACAGACCACGCGGCGCGTGTGATCCAACCATGGCAGCCAGTTCCAGCCATCGATTCAGCCAGAGCGCCCACGCAGCGCGCGCATCCGGAGCGAGCGGCGCAACAAATGCGCGACCTTCGCTGATCATGGTGGCGGTACCAGTTGCCACCATTGCATCTGCAGCGCTACCAGTGATGATGCGCGCAAGCTCCTCACCGGTGCGTTCGCGAATGGCGCGCAGTGCGAGTTGTTCAAAGTTGGGTGCACCGGAAAGGAGCGCCTGCACCAAGTCAGTGTCGCCGACGCAGCGTGGTGCGCCGGTTGGCACTGCAACGGCATGCACCGCTACTGATTCCGTGACGACGAGTGAAGGAAGGCTCGTCGGTTCTTCTGCTGCGACATCCAACACCGTCGCTTCGTGGGCGGGTGTGGGCGCAAATCGGTCAGGACCGAGCAGGAGCGAGAGTTCCTCCGCGCTCAGTTCGATCCGACGCGACAGTCGTTCGGCGTGCGAGTGCTCGGACACGAAAGCGAGTGTAACCTCGGTGGGACGTTACTTTTGTGCCCTCCGCGCGGGTATTTGCACAGGAATTGCCGGTTCAAGCCCTGCGAACTGCCCACGGAGTGCATGAAATTGCGGGGTTTGGGCTACACTGCGCGACTCTCGCCGCTCCCGGTTCATTCCGGGGGCTCCTACTCCGAGAAGCCAAGGCGAGCTGGCAGCGCGTGCTGCCAGGACACTTCACCCAGTCGGAACGAGCATCTATGTCAAACGAATCTTCAGGTAACGGTTACGGTTCTTCCGCCTCTTACGGTTCCGGCTCGCGCGATCGCGATCGCGGCGACCGTGGTGATCGCGGCGACCGTGGCGATCGCGATGGCGGCTCTTCATACGGCTCCCGCGACCGCGAGAACCAACCACCAGCCTTCGGCGCCATCGCCGTTGCTCCCGGCGAGCGTTCTGCCAAGCAGAAGCTCACCATCGACTACAAGAACATTGACGACCTGCGTCGCGTGCTCACGTCCAACGGCAAGATCATCTCGCGCAAGCGAGCCGGCCTCTCCGCCCGCGACCAGTCACGCGTCGCTCAGGCCATCTAGCGCGCGCGCTTAATGGCACTGATCCCGTACGCCAGCCTGCTTTCCTAATCGAAAGCACGCAGCACACTGCTGAAACAATCACGACGGGTGCCACTTCAAGGTGGCGCCCGTCGGTCGTTTTGGGGTGTTGTGTTGTGCGCTCGCTGCGTTAACTGCGCCGGAAGATTCGGGTGCACTGCTTTGCCAGGCTGCGGACGCGCGTCAAGAGTACGCGTGAGCGCAGCCTGCGCAGTCCTTCGTCAGTACGTGCCAACGCCAAGCCGCGGCGCACCCAACTGCTGGCGCCTGTGAGGTCGCCTGTTCGCAGTGCAGCCAGTGCCAAATTGTGATGGCTGAGGGCGCACTTGGGGTCGAGTTTCAGTACGTGCAGACTGGCCTCGCGACCGCCAGCGATATCGTTTGATTCAAAGCGTGCTCGTGCCAGTGCGCGCCACGCGTCCGGTTCTGCCGCGTGCAGCTTTACAAATTCGGGAATGATCTTGGCGGCCGAATCCCACTCGCGCAACAAGGCGAGCAATGCGCCAGCCCGCGCAAACACAGCGCTGTGCGCGCGCAGTGTGCGCACGCGTTCATGTTCCGGGCGCGATGCAAATCGATCATCCGACTGCGGTGTCTCGGGTAGACCTTCGGCGAGGAGCGCGCGCATGGTCTCGCGTGCTTCGCGGATTCGACCGCGCCGAAACTGTGCGTCAGCAAGGTCAAGGCGCACCAGATTTCGTTCTGGCTCCAACTTCAGTACCAATTCAAATTCGATGGCCGCTCTGTCAAAGCGCGCGGCGCGCAGGTCAAGGGCGCCCAGCATGTGATGTGCTTGCACATTCGCTGGCTCAATCTCCACTACGCGGCGCAACTTTTCCGCCGCATCGGATTCGCGGCCGAGATGCGCGAGCGTCTCTGAGCAACCAAGCAGAGCCTCAATGTAGCCAGGCTGCTCGCGCAGTACATGCATGTAATTCTGGAGAGCCTTGGAGTGGTCGCCTTGATTGGCAAGGCAGCGCGCGTACATGGTGCGCACTTCCGCCATCTCTGGGTCATGGCGCAACGCTTCGCGATAGCACCAAGCTGCTCGAGGCATATCACCTTGTTCTTCAAGCCCGGACGCCATGGCGATCATGGAGAACGCGGGACTCTCAACGAATTCTTGCGCTTCATAGAAGGCATCGCGCGCATCGTCGTGGCGACCAACGGTGGAAAGCAGTCGAATGCGTCGCGCGTGCGACTCATCGGATTCGCGGTCGAGCGAAACCGCGCGTTCGACGTAACGCAGCGCGGATGCGGTGTCGCCTTCAATCTCATCAACCGATGCGGCGGCCAGCAATGGCTCGGGCGCATCGGGATCGAGTTCATGGCATCGCAAGTATGAAGCGCGTGCCTCTTTGGAGCGATCGGTTTGTTCAAGCAGGCGGCCAAGGTGGAAGTGCCATTCCGGGCGATCCGGATTACGCGCGAGTGCCTGACGAAGCGCAGCCTCCGCCTCAACGAGACGGCCGTCTTCATAGTGGCGCCGGGCCTCTTCGGCCAGTTCGTCGCCATCCCGCCACTCGCCTTGAGAGTCTCCCATGGCCATAG
>JBIKZY010000138.1:0-5698 GCA_044354475.1 Phycisphaerales bacterium | reverse complement strand
ATCGGAATGGAACGGAACAAACCACGCGTGTAGGGATGCAGCGGCTCGTCAAAGAGCTCAAACACGTTGGCATACTCCACCACGCGCCCCGCATACATCACGCATACGACGTCTGCGTTCTCAGCAACCACTCCCAAATTGTGCGTGATGAGCATGATGCCCATGTCGCGCGTGCGCTGCAGTTCACGAAGCAATTCTAGAATCTGTGCCTGAATAGTCACATCGAGCGCAGTGGTCGGCTCGTCAGCAAGCAACACCTTTGGTCGGCACGCAAGCGCCATGGCAATCATCACGCGCTGGCGCATACCGCCAGAGAACTGATGCGGATACATCGCTAGCCGTTCCTCGGGCTTCTTGATGCCAACATCCTTCATCGCCTGCACGGCAATCCGCTTCGCTTCGTCGGGGCCAACCTTCTGGTGCAAGAAGATCGCTTCCATCAACTGATCCCCAATGCTGTACACCGGGTTCAGGCTGGTCATCGGCTCTTGAAAGATCATGGCGATCTTGCCGCCACGAATCGAGAGCATCTCTTCTTCGCTCAAGCTAACAATGTCACGCCCTTCAAACAGAATGCTGCCGCGGTCAAACCGTCCCGGTGGGCGGGCGATCAACTGCATGGTGCTCATGGCAGTCACGCTCTTGCCGCAACCCGACTCACCAACGACTGCCAGCGTTTGCTGGGGAAACAGCGTCATATTGACGCCATTCACCGCCTGAATACGCGGCCCACCCGAGGAGTTGTCAAAGCTGACTGCCAGATCCGCAACCTGCAACACCGGAGTTGCAAGACGCTCCGCGCTGTCAGCGCCGGCACTCATGGCGCGCACGGCGTCCTGCGTGGATTGATCATGTGATGTCTTGACTGCAGATGGGCTCATCAGTGTGCTGCCTTCCGAAGCTTCGGGTCGATGGCGTCGCGCATCGCTTCGCCGAGCATGTTGTAACTCAATACTGAAAGGAAGATCGCTATTCCAGGGAACACCGCTAGCCACCAAACAAATGTTCCCGTGGCAGCGGTTGCACTCGAAAGCAACTTGCCCCACGAAGCCTGACCATCCGGCCCAAGGCCAAGATAGGAAAGCGTCGCCTCAATGGAAATAGCCGCGGCAATCGCAAAGCTTGCGTCGACCAACACCGGGGTCACGCCGTTCGGCAGCATGTGTCGGAACAGAATGGCGCGCAGCGGCAATCCGGTTGCCTTGGCCGCCTGCACAAAGTCTTGATTGCGCAACTTCATGAACTCCGCGCGCGTAAACCGCGCCGCGCCAGTCCAACTGAAGCATCCGATGATCGCCATCATCACGTAGGTATCGCGCGGCAATACGCCAGCAGCAACGATCAAGAGAAATAGCACTGGCACCGCCATGAAGATCTCAACGATCCGGAAGAGAATCATGTCCACCTTCCCACCGAAGTAACCCATGATGGCACCCATTGTCACGCCGATGACTACTGAAATACCGGTAGAAACAAGCCCAATGGAGATGGAAAGCCGGCACGCCCACAACATCTGCGAAAGAACATCTCCGCCCAAAGCGTCGGTACCCAGCAGCACGCGGCGCTCACCAAAGGACGTCCCCTTGAACTGCGCTAGTCGGTCTATATCAGCGACGCGCTCGCCCGGCGCGATAGCCACCATGTCACTGCGGGAGTATTGCGGCGACCACGGAATCAGCGTCCAGGTGACCTCACGGATCGCGCCGGACTGTTCGTCCTCCAGGTAACGCTCAAAGTTGATGAGCGTGGCTCCACCACTCGCCCCGGAAAGTCCCCAGCCAACCAGCAGCGCCAGGGCCGCCGCGCCCGCACGCACTCGACCCGAATCAACGGTCGGTATCCACGCCGCAGCCATCGCAAACAGCAGCGACACCACGCCGATGATCGTCCATGGTCCAGCGCCGCTGCGTGCAAACGCCTTGACCCACTCGGCGCGACCTGGATCTTGCGCCCAGCCGACGATCGCTCCAGCAATCACAATGGTGAACCCCACTTGCAGCGCCGCCACCACAAAGATGCCGAGCCGTTGCGCGCGTGTCAGACTGCGCGGTCCGATGAAGATCCAGGGCAGTCCAACAAAGCAACCAATCAGCAGCGCCCAGTCCGTCGGTGTGAGGTTTGCAAAGAGTGGCCACTCGCGCACTACCGTGCCGCCGGTACCCACACGCACCAAGGTCAGTGGGTGCGCATTCGCCACGATCGGGCCAAAAACGGCAAAGAACGCAATCACTCCGATCCAACACATGCCAAAGATCGCACCGGGGCGCTTCAGTACGCGCTCCCACGCATCGGCCCAGAAGCCCTTGGCGCGCACGGCTCCAACGCCACGCATCACCTCAATGCCGGAGATCGCTGCAGGGATGGCAACTGTGTCCTTACTCTCAGTCATAACTCACCCGCGGGTCGGCCGCTGCATAAAGGAGATCCGCCAAGAGAAGTGCCAGCATGTTGACACAGGCAATCAGGAATGTGTCCGCCAAAATCAACTCGCGGTCGCGCAGAGCAATCGCCTCAATCACCAAACTACCCATGCCGGGCACGCTAAAGATGCGCTCGATCACCACGCTGCCAGCCAGCATCGCCGGGAAGATCCCAACGAACATAGTGATCAGCGGAAGCAAGCTGTTGCGGAACACGTGTCGCAATACCACATCCTTACGCGGCACTCCCTTTGCCTTCGCAGTGCGAACGTAGTCCGCACTAAAGTTGTCAAGCATGGAGGCGCGCGTCTGCTTGGAAAGCACAGCAAAGCTGCCGTACACCAAGCAGAGAACCGGTAAGCCGATATGCCAGAGCGTATCGAACAGGTAGCCACATTGCCACACTCCAGAAGCATCCGTGAACGGCATGAATGTGAACGCCTCGGATCCACTCGCGTGCAGTCCACTCACTGGAAACCAGCCCAAATACTGCTTGTTTGCCACGAAGCCAATGGCAAACACTCCAGCCAGCACCGTCGGTATGGAATACAGCGACAAGTACAGGAAACCGGAGAACATATCGAACCACCCGCCGCGCCGAACGCTAGCAAGCACGCCCGTCGGCACCGCGATGAGATACGAAATAGGAAATGCAATCAGGTTAATGAGGAGCGTGACAGGAAGCGCCGCCGCAATCAGGTCCCACACCGGGCGGTTCTTTGAGAATGCCACGCCGAGGTCAGGCGTGTCCAGGCTCACTACATCCGGAATCAGCGGGATGCCGCTGGTTGGGTACGGATGCGCATGGAACGCTTGCATCGCCTGCGCCTGCGCAACCACCGCGGCGGTGTGCGACGTATGCATGTCTGCGGCCGCCTTCTCCAACTTCGGCCACGCCGCATTCGAATGATCGAAGGCAACATCGGTGAAATCGCGCGGATCTGCACCACCCTTGCCGTTCAGTCGTTCTTTAAGTGGACTACCGGCGGCACGCGCATAGTCCGCAGTAGCGTCCTTGAAGAGACGCAACTTGCCGACGTAATCGCGACGCGTTCCCTCCGCTTCGCGCTGCAGTTTCTTAAACTGCGGGATCGCGCCTTCGCCGGTGGCAATGACCAACGAAGGCACCGTTACCGCCGGCACCGGAAATGCTTTCGCAAGCGGTGGCTCATCAATCGCACGCGGTGCGGGCACGCGCTCGCCGTTGCCGTCACGCAGATCGCGCGTGCCGAACTTCACCGGCGAAAGGCGCCCAAGCCAGCGCACGTACTGCACGATCACCGAGTCATTGAGGCCGTAGCGGTCATCGAGATACGCCTGCTTGAGGGCGGCACCCGTCTGGCTGCCCTGTCCGCCCATGTCCTGGATCCCCGCACCGATGCCGCCCGGCGCAAGCGCCAGCAGCATGAACACCATCAGCGTGATCCCGAGCAGGGTCGGCACCATGAACGCGAGGCGTCGTAAGAGGTAGGAGAGCATCGGAGGTGCCGGGGCGCGTCAGTTGGCGGAGGTGGCGGGCTGCGCGGGGCCGGGGATGAAGAAGAACTCCTGCGGCTCCAAGCCTGTCTTGTAGGTATTCACGTTGCCGAAGTCCTTCTTCACGAACCGTATCCACGGCGCCACGCGGAGGAAGGTGTACGGCTGGTCCTCGGCGACGCACGCCTCGAACTGGCGCCACACCTCCATGCGGGTGGCCTCGTCCATGGTGCGGCGGCCCTTCTCGATGAGCGCATCGGATTCCTTGTTGACCCACTGGACGAAGTTGTCGCCGCCTTCCTTGACGCTCTCGGAGTGATAGATCTGCCGCGGGTCGCTCTCCGGCGCGTTGGCACCCCAGCTGAGGGTGATGGCGTCGAAGTCGCGCAGCTTCAGGAACTCCTGGTAGCTGCTCCAGTCCACCGGGCGCGTGGTGACCACGATGCCGGCCTTCCCGTAGCTGTCCTTCACGAATCGCGCCAGGCGCTCGGAGATCTCGCCGCCGGTGGCATACGTGTATTCGAAGGTGAACTTGTCGCCCTTCTCGTTCTCCAGGATGCCGTCGCCATCGCGGTCCTTCCAGCCGGCCTCGGCAAGCAGCGCCTTGGCCTTCTCCGGGTCGAAGGGAAGCGGCTTCACGGCCGGATCGCTCGCCGGGCTCTCCGGGTTGTTCGGGCCCTTGGAGACGATGCCGATGCCGTCCCAGATGTCGCGCATCATCCGCTCGCGGTCGAGCAGCATGGTCATGGCCCGACGCACCCGTTTGTCGGCAAACGGCGTCAGACCCTTGCCTGCGCGCGGACCGCACTGCCAAGCAATGAAGCTGTAACCGCAGCGCATATTGGTCCACTTGAGCGCGTAGTTTGACTTCTCAAACTCCGGTTCTTCCTTGAGAACCTTGTTGAACTGCGGTGATGTTGGCAGCATCATCGAGCCCTCACCGTTGCGGTATGCAACCAATCGACCAAGGTCATCCTTAATACTCTTGAAGCGCATGCGCTCCAGCGCAGGCTTCTCCGCCCAGTACTGCTCGTTCCGTACGAGCACAACATCTTCACCCGGCGTCCACTGATTTGAAAGATCCTCAGGACCGGATGGCAACTTTGACAAGCGGAACGGGCCGGAGCCCATCGTCATGCCCGTACCCTGATTGATCTGCGAAGGCTCAAACTTTGCGTAGTAATGCTTGGGCAAAATCGGATCGCCAAGCGCAATCAGAATGTTCGTGAAGAACGCCTCCTTGAAGATGAAGTCAACGGTCAGACCGTCCACCACCTTCACCTCCTTGAGATTGTCCTGCGTACTACGCGTGCGCTCCGCCTCAATGAGCGGATTATTGATGAAGTCCATGTAGGTCCAGCGAATGTCCTCCGAGGTCACCGGCGTACCGTCACTAAAACGTGCGCGCGGATTGATGTGCGCACGAATCCACAGACCATCAGGATCAATCTGCCAACCATCGGCAAGCGCGCCAACCAAGCGCAGCGTCTTGGGGTCGAAACTACTGAGGCTCTCACACACGCGGTCGAGGACGCGCGTCGAATAGACGTCGCCAGCGATGTACGGCGTCAACTTGGCGGGCTGCGCCTCAAACAACTCGGTGAACTCGCCACCCATGCCGAAACCAGGAATGGTGGTCGGATCAATGGCACAGTGCGGTGCGGCCCAGTGCTCGACCTTGACACCCGGACGCGCCCAACTTTGGTCAGTGGAAACAGCCGTCGCTGCCGTCGTTGCGGATGCCGCCGTCGCGCCGCGCACTACGCCGGCGCCGGACTCCAGCTTGCGGCTGACCTGCGCCA
>JBIKZY010000034.1:0-20519 GCA_044354475.1 Phycisphaerales bacterium | reverse complement strand
TGCGTGGTGGATGGGTAACTCCCGCGCCGATCGATCACAGGCAGCAGTCGGCGATGCATTGCGCGGATCGGTCGTGCAGGGTGCTGGTCGACTTGATTCGATCCTCCTTGGCATGCCGCGTGTTTCCAACAGCGGCGTTCTACAGGCTTCGGAAACCAAGGGTGCGCCCGATGCGGCCTCTGCCGTTTCGGATGGCCCAGTACACGTTCGTAGTTACTAATTCCGAACCGCTGGCGCTGTGCGGTCACAGTCGCGTTCACCATGAAACGAAGGTTGCCACGAACACTTGGTGTGCTCTCTGCGCTCCATGCGATCGCTGTGTTGTGCGCCATTGGCGCAGCGACCGCCACGTCCGCGCTGCCGCCGGGTGACGGTGTCTTTGGAAGTGCAACGGTCGTTCCCGCAGATGTAGCAGTGGTGGTTCGAGTGCGCGGCGCCAAGGGGCTGCGTGCTGATGCCGACATGCTTCCCGCGCAGGCGGCGCTGTTGCGGCTTGCTGGCTCGCGCGTCTTGGTGCAGACATGGGATCGGCTCGCGGCGGACCTTGGCGTGGATGCATCAAGTTTGGTTGACCTACTCCTGGGCACTGATGTCACGTACATCGAACGTACCCGTGCTGGCCAAGTGGAGTGGGCGATCGTGACGCGTATCGAGCAACCGCTCCTTGATCTCTTTGTGGAGAAGTTGAAGCCGGCGACCGCTGCGGGTGGGCGTTCGATCTATCCAGTTCAACAGGTTGCTGCCGCGTGGCGACCTCCGAATCTTGTTCTGGGTCCGTCAGATCGCACGGCGCTCTTTGACGAAGTGGTTGGGCGCATTGATGCACCGAATGCAGATGGTGCGCTTGCTGTTGCAGCTGATCTTGTTGCTGCCAACGGATGGGACATCGCGCCAGTTGAAGTGGTTTGGCGGCATGAACTTCCAACCGGCGGCATGACGGTGTTCACCGCGCGTGCGGTTGATGGTCAGTTGCGGGTTCGTCACCGCAGTCGATTTGACCGCGCGCCGATCCATGTGGCGTCTGGGGCGCCTGCTGATGCCGGGTTGCTGCGCGCTTTGGACGGGGCAGGGATTGCCGCATTGGTGATGAACCCGTGGCGCGGTCCGCTTGATAAACAGGAAGTAGTCGACGCATTGTTGCTCGAGGGGCGCATTGATGACGCGATGCGTTCCAACATGGGTGCGCGGCAGATTGTGGTGGTTGGAGATGCCGCACTTGATGGAACGTCGGTGCGCGTCCCCACACTCGGCATTGCATTTGAGGTGCGCGATCCAGTGCTTGCCGAAAAACAGTGGGACGGTTGGGCGCAACGATGTATGGAAAGCGTCTCTGCACGCGCCAATATGCCGCCGCCCGTCCGCGCCGAATCTGCAACTGGCGCGGTGCGATTGGTCGACATTGATCCCGCGGTGCGGTCGATCTTTGCAGATCACCCATTTGCGCGATCCGTCCGTCTTGCGTGGGCCACGCAGAGTGGCGCGAACGGCGCATGGCAAATCGTCGCCACGGATCCCGCGCTGTTGGACAAGATCGGCACCGCGATTGCGGGCGCAGAGCGCATGGCCGATCCAGATGACGCGCATGAACTTGGCACGATCTCCGGATCGGCATTGGCGGCGCACTTGCGCTCATGGACCACTGCGCCCGCGCTCTTTGTGCCTGAGTCGCCGGAGCCGTTTGTGCAAGGCGTGTCATTGGCTGCGGACATCCTCGCCGCGGCACCGCGCGTGCGTTGGCGTGCACGCGCGCCGATGGAGGGCGTGATTGAGAGCGAACTGGTTGTGGACCTTCCGAAAGCGGCGCCCGCTGCCCCTGCGCCTGCACCTGCACCTGCGCCTGCGCCTACACCTGCGCCTGCACCTGCACCTGCGCCCGCCCCCGAGCCTGCACCTGTGCCCACACCTACCTCCGCGCCCGCGCCATGATTGCAGCATTGGACGAGCGGCTCATCTTGGCATGCCGTCGCCATCCGTTGGCGGCTGAAGTGGCGCGTGGATTGACTCGCTCTGGTGTCCCTGACGGTGCACGAGTCATGGTGGCTGCCAGCGGCGGTGCAGATTCAACCGCACTCATGGCGTTGTGCGCGGGACTGGCGGCGCACGGACGAATTGAACTGGCCGTGGGCACGGTCGATCACGGTATTCGCAGCGAATCAGCACTTGATTGCCAATGTGTTGCGATGATGGGTGCGCGGCTCGGTGTGCCGGTACTGACTCGACGTCTTGATCTGACTGCCGGTTCCGGCCTTGCCGACCGGGCGCGAACCGCCCGGTACGAAGCCCTGGCATCCATGGCACTTGAGTGCGGCGCCACCAACATTCTTGCCGCGCATCACGCGGATGATCAACTAGAAACCATGCTGATTGCATTGGCGCGCGGCGCTGGTCTTGGTGGCATGGGCGGCATGCCTGGTCGTCGCCCCATTCCGTGTGAAACGCCGGGATCGCAGCACCTCTTGCTGGTGCGCCCGTGTTTACGCATTTCGCGCGAATCATTGCGCGGGGCGTGTGTTGACCTTACCGTGCAATGGCGTGAAGATCCCACCAATGATCGTCGTGACACTCCGCGTGGCATCGTTCGACACGTGGTGATTCCAGCACTGGAGTCATTGGCGACTGGTGCCACGCGTCGTGCTGCGCGTACCGGTGAGCTGGCACGGCTTGGAAATGTGTTGCTTGAATCACATGTATCCGCCATGCGCAGTCCGGATGGTTCGATTGCACGCAGCGCGTTCCGCAATGCGCCCGAAGCGCTTGCAGCAACAGCAGTCTGGATGCTTGCAGACGATCGCATGGATGATGCCACGCGCTGGGCCGCCGCCGAAGCGATCGTTGATGATTCAACCGAGCCGCGCCGATTCCCGATGAGTGGCGGCAACGAACTTTCCGTGTGCGCTCACCTTGTGCGGGTGCGTCCGGTCACTGCTTGACGTCTGCAGGTATTCGACAGCGGTCGTAATCAGTGCTGGTGGCGCAGGTCACTCGCCCGTTCTCCACTTTGACGATGGTGGGTGGGGTGATGATCCACTGCTTGGTGTCCGGAAGCGAAACCCGTTCGCAGCCCGTGCATTCCACGTCGGCGGGCTGATCGCTCGGCAACACCGTGACGCCGGGGCCATGTGGCACAAGGACGGCAATCACGTTGCCGTCTTGCGGGCCGGAAAAGTATGTTCGAAACACTTCATGACAACGTCCGCAGGTGGGGGAATAGAACACCACCCACTTGGTTCCTTCCAGAGTCAGAGGCGTCAGGCTTGGAACATGTCGAGCGATGCCAGCCTCGGCCATGGTCATGCCAACCCATTCGCTCGGGTTGAGTACCACCATTTCCGCGCCGCTACTGCTAAACCGGGAATTGGTTCGCGGAGCCAAGTCAAGGCGCCCGGCGAGTCCAAATGCAAACGCAGCAACTGCCACAGCTCCAATGACCTTCAACGCGGAGATACGTCCGCGCGGGGCGGGCGTTGGATTCGGCCGCATCAGGAGCGCAAGCGTGCCAGCGCCGATAGCAAGGCCGACGAGCGGGGCGATCCACATGCTGGCCGGAACCGCCGCATCACCGGGCGCATTGATGATCGCGGACAGTTCCGCCAGACCACTAAACGCAAAGGCGATGCCAGTCAGCCAAGCAACACGGCGTGACAATCCAGACGAAAGAAACGCAAACAGGGCGCCGCACAACTCAAGCGCAATCAGAATCCGCAGCACCTTGTCCGCACCAGCTCCAGTCTTGACGGAGAGGTTTGCAAGCCAATTTGGAAGCGCGTCGCCGCCACGTGACCACTCAATAGCAACGCAGCTGAGGAGCAGGGTCGGGATGGCGATGCGACGAAGCAGTCCATTCATGGATTGACTTTGCCCTTTGCGTTCAGCGCGGCGCGTACCAACGTGGCATCTTCGCTATTCGTGCAGACTCCGATCACCACGCCGTCCTCGACAGTGAGGAGCACCGGGGTGCTCAGTACGTAGTTAATGCCCTTGGGGAATGTTGCTTTACCGCATTCGGAGCAGGGGTTTTCCAACAGCTCACCCGTGGCATCTGGGATAGAAATGCTAGTCGTTGGTGTGGTCAACGGGCCGCTGAAATAGCTGTTGAGCAGCTCATGGCAGTGATCGCAGTCATCGCGCATGAAGACGATGTGATGTCGGCCGACGTTCAAGTTGGCGGGGAGCGGTCGCTGCACCAAGAGCATCAGTTCTTGGGCATCCAGTCGCTGGCCCTTCCATGATTCAAACTCTGGCGCGTACCACGGCTTGGCGGTTGCCGGCATCGGCGGCCAGGCGGTGGTGGCGGTGACCACGGGGTTGGTGGTGACCACTGGTGTGGTGGTGACCACGGGGGTGGTGATGACCACTGGTGTGGCAGTGTCAACAACTTCCAGTGTGACTGCGGCGCGATCCGGCACGCCAAACGCGATTCCGACGCCAAGCAACACGGGTACAAACATGACGTAGCCAACTTTGCGTCCCAATTCCGCGGGCGGCAGGCGACGACCACGTGGTCGTAGCACGCACAGGCCAATCAACAACGTGAGGTCGATCGCAAGCATCCACTCCGGTGACGGTCCGCTTGCACCGAAACATCCACAGCTCGCAGCGCCGGAGGCGATCAGTAAGCCCAGGATGACACAGAACATCGTCATGAGTGAGATGGCGAGGCTGCGCGCCGCTTGCACCGGTCCGACCACCATCACGAGCGCTGCCATGATCTCGAAAGCGATCATGAAGCGCATGGCCGGTCCCAGGTAATCCTCGCGGTTCATTCCGAGGCCACGAACAAAGATGAAATCCGTGACGTCCGTGACCGGCTTTGGCAACAACTGCGGGTTGCGCTCCCAGAGTTTGACCCCCGCTCCGAGGAGGATCCAAAGGGGGACGACCAATCGGAGCAATATGGTGCCGATTCGATGTCCAGAAGGCTTGACGGGTGTTGGTTGATTCATCACTCGCAATATCGTAGTCAATGCATCCTTTAGGGCGTGTGGCGACATTCGCCCTCGTCCACGAATCTAGAAATTCACGTGTGCGAATACGCGGCGAAGTGCGGGAACTGTCCTGCGCACGCCCGCTCTTTGCAAGGTAGACCACGTACATGGCCGTGTTTGTTCGATCAAGTCTTATGCCTGCCTCCGCCACCGAACTGGCGGCCTGGCACTTCCGGTCCGGAGCAATCGACCGCCTCATTCCGCCGTGGGAGGATGTTGAAATCTTGGAGCGCCCCGGGGCCATGGTGGACGGCGCGGTGGCTCGATTTCGGATGAAAAAGTTTGGGGTGCCATTGGTGTGGGTGGCGCGCCATCACGACGTCAAGCCCGGCATCTCCTTCAGCGATACCCAGGAAGCCGGTCCGTTCAGTTCGTGGAACCATCGGCATTCGTTCCTTCCCAACGGCGATGTCTCCAGCATGTTGGAAGACCGGATCGAATACGAGCTGCCGGGCGGGATCCTCGGTCGGACCTTCGGGGGCTCCACGGTTGCCGGCGATCTGGAGCGGATGTTCACGTGGCGGCACGCGCGGACTCGTCATGATCTGCATCACCACGCGACATTCCCGGGCGAGCACCTGCGCGTTGCGGTGAGTGGAACCAACGGAATGGTTGGCAGTGCGTTACTGGCATTTCTCTCGACTGGCGGTCATGATGTTCGACGGATTGTGCGGGGCGCAGCCGATCATGCGCGTGGCGACGTGGCTTGGGATCAGCGTGCAGGAACGTTTGATGCAGCGCGGCTTGAAGGCCTCGATGCCGTGGTGCATCTTGCGGGGGCGGGGATTGCCGATGAGCGATGGAGTGCCGCGCGCAAGAAAGAAATCCGCGACAGCCGCGTCAATCCAACCGCGCAACTCGCGCGAACGCTTGCTGGACTCAAGCACAAGCCGCGCGTTTTGGTGTGTGCGAGCGCGGTTGGGTGGTACGGAAATCGACCGGGCCCTGATCAAGTGGATGAATCAAGCTCACGCGGTGACGGCTATCTGCCGGAGATCTGCGAAGAGTGGGAGCGTGCCACGGATGCTGCGCGGGATGCAGGAATTCGAGTGGTGAACGTGCGTATTGGCGTAGTGATCAGCGCCCGTGGCGGAGCGCTTGCCAAGTTGCTGCCACCATTCAAGATGGGCCTGGGCGGCTCAGTGGGCTCCGGTAAGCAAGGCATGAGTTGGATCGACCTTGACGACTTGCTCGGCGTGCTCCGCTTGGTGATGAGTGCCGATGTAAGCGGGCCCGTGAATGCAGTGGCGCCGCAGCCGTGCTCGAACAAGGAGTTTGGGCAGACCCTCGGAAGTGTGCTTGGTAGGCCATCCATTGCGCCTCTTCCTGCCACGGCAGTGAAAGTGATGTTTGGCGAGATGGGTGAGCGTCTGCTCCTTGAAGGTGCATTCGTTGCACCAACGCGCCTACAGGCGCTGCAATTCAAGTGGGCGCTTCCGAGTCTGACTGATGCCTTCCGATTTGAACTTGGGAAATTCGAATGACCACGCTGGTTTGGTTTCGACAAGATCTTCGTACTTCGGATCATGAAGCGCTGCTTGATGCGTGCGCACGTGGCGCGGTGGTGCCGGTGTTTGTTTGGCATCCAAACTCCGAGGGTCGATGGCCGATCGGTGGAGCACAGCGGTGGTGGTTGCATCACTCACTGCTGAGGCTGGCTGATGACTTGAAGTCGCGCGCCTCCAAGTTGGTGATTCGAACTGGTGATCCAGCAGTGGAACTGGCGTCCGTGGCGCGCGCGTGTGGTGCAAAGCGTGTGGCGTGTTCACGTCGTTACGAGCCAGCAGCCATGGCTGACGAGGAGCGCGTAGCCGAAGTGTTAGAGAAGTCTGGTATTGAACTTTGCCGCATTGGTTCCAATCTGTTGTTCGATCCGTTTGCTATCCGTACGCAGACCGGTACCCCATACAAAGTGTTCACGCCGTTCTGGCGCGCGTGTTTGACGCGTCCAGCGCCCGATGCTCCACGCCCAGCGCCCACAGCGATTCCTGCGCCCACTGCATGGCCTACTGGGCTAGAAGTCGATGCGCTGCAACTCCTGCCGAAGATTCCGTGGGACGCGGGCTTGCAACAGATGTGGACTCCTGGTGAGGCTGGCGCGCGCACACGCCTGAAGGCGTTCGTTGCTGGGCCAATCGGTCAGTACTCCACGCAGCGTGACATTCCTGGTGTGCACGGCACTTCTATGCTCGCCGCGCACCTGCACTTTGGTGAGCTGAGCCCGCGTGAAGCGTGGCACGCAGTGCAACAGGCGATCCGCGGTCGAGCGGGTGAATTCATTGCGAACGCGGAGAAGTTCCGCGCGGAGTTAGGGTGGCGGGAGTTTGGCGCGCATGTCCTTGCTAATTTCCCGCGCACCGCAGAGGATCCACTGCGCATTGACTTCAGGAAATTTCCATGGCGCTCCAACGCTGTGGAACTACGCGCCTGGCAACGCGGTCAAACCGGCTATCCGATTGTTGATGCTGGAATGCGTCAGCTTTGGCACACCGGATGGATGCACAACCGCGTGCGCATGGTGGTCGGCAGCTTCTTAGTGAAGCACTTGCGAATGGATTGGATGCATGGCGCCCGCTGGTTCTGGGATACGTTGGCGGACGCCGATCTTGCCAGCAACACGCTTGGCTGGCAGTGGGCGGGCGGTTGCGGTGCTGATGCGGCACCGTACTTTCGTATCTTCAATCCGATGACGCAGGGCAAGAAATTTGACCCGGAAGGCGCGTACGTCAAGCATTGGGTGCCGGAACTTGCTGGCGTTCCGGCTGAATACGTCCATGCGCCGTGGGAAGCGCCGCCGCTTGCGCTTGCGATGTCGGGCGTCACGCTTGGCGAAACCTATCCGCACCCAATCGTTGATCATGCCAAAGCGCGCGCCGCTGCATTACTAGCATTGTCTGCAGTGAGCGGGAAGTCGGTTACTGCTTCGGATGACGTGTAACCAGCAACTTGTCGACGCGGCGTCCGTCCAGGTCGATCACCTCAAATTGCCAGCCGCTCCACTTCACTTGGTCGCCGGTGCTCGGTAGTTCACCGAGGAGCGCGGTCACCAGTCCGGCCGCGGTAGCGACCTCTGGAAGTTCATCCGCTGCATCGTTCGCGAGTCCAAGCGTTGCCAGTACATCCGGGAGCGGCAGCATTCCATCCATCAGCCATGAGCCATCTTCGCGCTTGACGGCGGTGGCTTGTTCGCCCTCAGTACCGCGGCTCATATCGCCAAGCAACGCTTGCACAACATCGTTCGCAGTGACGAGTCCTTCCAGTCCGCCATGCTCATCGACGACAAACGCAATGCGCGTGCGGTTTGATTGAAAGAGTGCAAGCAGCTTCAGTGCGGGCATGGAATCCGGTACATAGAGCGGCGCCTGCATCACCGCGGAGACCTTGAATCCTGCGCCCGCCAGCAAACCGTAGGAAATCAAATCCTTGATGTGCACCACGCCAAGCAGGCGATCGATAGAACCTTCGCACACCGGGAAGTGGCTGAACGGCGCGGTGCCGATCAGTACTTGCAGATCGTCAGCTGGCATGGCCGCGTCGATCCAGGTGATTTGTCCGCGCGGGACCATCAAACTCTTGGCGGTCATGTCCCCCACGCGAAGGGCGCGCTCAAAGATGCGGTGCTCCATGGGGTCAAACACGCCGGTACTGGCAGCCTGCGCAACCATCGCCTTGACGTCTTCTTCACTTACTTCTTCGCGGTGGCTGCGAATTCCAAGCAGTCGTGTCAGTCCATCCGTTGAACTGGTCAATATGCGCACCGGAATGCCCGCCACGCGAGACATGAACCATAGCGGCGTGGCAGTGGCGGAAGCGATTCGCTCCGGATACGCAATGCCGATCTGCTTGGGAACCAATTCGCCAACGACCAGCAAGAGGTACGAAAGCACGGTGATCACCGTGATGAATGAAATCAACTCTGCATGCGGGGCGATTGATGGGTACTCGCGGAGCCAAATCTCCAGATAGTGCGAAAGCTCGCGTTCGCCGTATGCGCCTTCCACGATGGCGGTCATCGTCATGATCAGGTGAACGGTGGAAAGCAATCGCGATGAGTCGCGTGACAAGGCCAGCGCGCGGCGTGCGCCGTGGTTGCCGCGGTCGGCCATTGCTTGCAGGCGTGAAGGACGAGCGGTCATCACGGCCAGTTCGCACGCGGCTACAAAGGCGTGCAATGCAATCAATGCGCCAAGAATGATCAGTGTCACCATCATGCGTGCGCCCTCTGTTCCCCGCGTAGGCGACGGCGCCACGCCAGCCAGGGCATGATGGCCGGCGCGATGCCGAGCAGGGCAGCCGCCCATGTTGCCCCCACCAGTTGTGCTTGCGTGCCACCCGCCAGCATGCCGGCGACGGGTCCAATCACATAACCAACGCCGATCAGCGCCTCAAATCGACCACCGGCGTCAACGTCCGCACCACCCACCGCCATGGCGTAATACAGGCCGGCGTAATAGAGAATGCCGTGACCTGCGCCAAACAAAGTGAGCCCAATGAGCAGCATGGAAACATCCGTTGCCAGAACAATGCCGGCAAATCCACCAGCCAGCAAGGAGATTCCGACTGCAAGCGTGCTCCACCTGCCGTGCCAGAAAGTCAATTGCGCCAAGATCACCACCGTGAACATGCGTGCAAACATCCACAGTGATGCGATCGGCGTCTTCAGTTCATCGGCAATCACCAGGTCACGCAGGATGAACGGCAGTACCGGCCCGATCACAGAGATGAATATGTAGCTCGTAGGTATGACAAATCGCGTGGCGCGCAGCAGGTACGCGTACTGTGGAGCAATGTGCGTGTGCGCGTGTTCCGGAGGATGTGCCGCCGGTCGTGCTGGGAACCAACGGAGCAGGACCATCGAAAGTATTGAAATCGGTGCAAGAGCGAAGAGCGTGTGGCTTGCATGTCCGAATGCAATCACCGGCGCCATGAGTAGCAAGGCGGCACCAGTAGCAGACATCCAGGTCACATTGAAGATGCCGATCGAGCGCCGCATGTTGCCGCCGTGCTGCCCGGACGAAACATAGCTCTCCATCATCGGCCACAGCGCCGCGCCCACGGCACTAAAGACGCATGAGGCGAGCACCACGCCCCACATGCCGGTGAGTGCCACACCGGATGCGACGAGTTGGACGATGAAGATGGACATCAGTGCTGCGCGCGGAGTGAGTCCGTGACCCGCAAAGCGCCGCAGTACTGGACCAGAGCCGAGCGCCACCAAGACGTAGATGATGCTCTCCGCCAGTGCAAGCAGGAGGTTCTCACCTTTGGTGAAGCCGTACTGCAGTTCCATCACAAACGGAACGCCGCCCCAGAGCAGTCCGCTGCCGAGCGAATTTGCCCAGGTGACTGTCAGCACCACCCAGCGTGGAGCGATGACGGCGGCGGGTCCGGCCGTAGCGGCGCCATCCTCGTCCGCCGCCGGTGCATGCGCAGTGGCAGGGGTCGCAGTATCTCGGGAGGCGTTGGCTGGGATCGCGGGCAAGGACCGGAAGGATAGGGGAGGGAGGTTGCAGCGGTCGGCAGCATCGGGAATGGGCTCTACACTGCCCACTCGGTCGTCTGTTCATCCGATTATGTCCTCGTAGCTCAACTGGATAGAGCGCCGCCCTCCGAAGGCGGAGGTTGTGGGTTCGACTCCCCCCGAGGACGCTTACTTGCCGCGCTGCTGCGCGTAATCCCACATGCCTGACGCAACGAACGCACACCCTGGTACTGCCGCCGCTCCAATCAATCCGATGGCCATCCGTGACTTTCAGCGGATGATCCATGAGAGGTACTACGCCACGGACAGTGCGCGTGGTGCCGCAAAGACCTTTCTCTGGTTTGCTGAGGAGGTGGGTGAATTGGCTCACGCGCTTGGCAAATTAGAGAAGGGCACGCCGGATCGCGCCAACTTGGAAGAGGAGTTCGCTGACGTCCTTGCGTGGCTGACCACACTTGCGAACATCGCTGGTGTGGACTTGGAGCAGGCCATTCATGCCAAGTACATCGCTGATGGCGGCCCTGAGGGAACCAAGTGAACGATCCGTCAGCTGCCGGCGCATGCGATATCTGTCGCATTCATGCAAGCGCGGCAGACGCGAGCGTTGATGAACATGCTGCGAGTGCAGCGCTTGCGCCGGTTTCCGGTGCCAGTGATTTCGCGGCGCTTGAGTGCCACCGTGGTCCACATTGGATCGTTCGCCATCATCCACTACCGGCGCCACTTGTGGGGTGGACATGCCTCAGCGCCGTTCGACACGTGCAGGGCCCGGCAGATTTCCACGATGCAGAAGCTGATGAATTTGGGCGCGCATTACGCACCGTGTCTCGCGCGATCCGTGAAGTCACCGGCTGTGATCGTGTCTATGCCATCGCATTCGGCCAAGGTGCGCCGCACCTACACATGCATCTGATTCCTCGGTTTGACGCAGTGGAAGCCACACGGGCCTGGCAGATTGCGGACTGGTATCGCGCTGTCGAGCGCGGCGAGCACGCGCCAGCAGATCCGGCGGCCGTAGCGAACTTTGTCGGTTCCATGCGCGACATCCTTGCCGCACATCCACCCGGTGCGACTTCGTCCGGCACGCGCCTCGTGCGAAGTGCACGGGCCGTGGCGCCACCGCGGGCTGCGTCGGGCCCACGCCTGACCGCGAAGCTCCGTGCAGACATTCATGACTCTGCTGTTGAATTCGTAGCAACTCGCTATCAACTCAGCACCGATCAACGCGCCACGTTGGCAGCCACGCCGATCCGCTGGCGTCGAGGTCGTGGCGCCAGCGCCTACTACCAACGCCACGCGCATGGCTTTGATCGCCCACACATTCTGCTCCGTGTTGCTCCAGGAGCGAGCGCGTATTGGCACACGTACCGTCGTGCTCGTGCTCGTTACTCAACGCCGCCCGGTGGAATTGAGCTGGAAACGCGGATCTTGGCGATCGCCGTCCTGATTCATGAATTGACGCACGCCTTGCAACATGGCGCTTGTGGTCATGGCAAGCGCGCCTTCAGCGAGGTGGAAACCACTGAGAATGAGATTGAGTTCATTCGTCAGCACGCGCCGCAAGCATTCGCGAAACTGATTCCGGTAGTGCGCCGCACTCGTAAGAAAGTGCGCGGGGTGCCGCCTCCGCCGAGTGGACTGGCGGCTCTGCGGGCGATTGTGTTGCGCGCAGCAGGAACGCTCGCGGGCCTTATACAGCCGCGGAAGGCAGCAGTGATTGAGCCGCGCTCAACCCGGCGACGTAACCGCTTGCCCAAGCCCACTGAAAGTTGAAGCCGCCGATACGGCCATCAACATCACACACTTCACCGGCCAAATACAAACCGGGAACGGTTCGGCTTTCCATGGTTTGCAGCCGTAGTTCGGCCAGCGGAACCCCGCCCGCGGTGGCTTCTGCAAAGGTGAATCCGCGGTCGCCGGAAATCGGCAGCGGGGTGCCGGCAACACATTGCGCGAGTGCGCGTCGCTTTTCGCGCGGCAATTGCTGCGCGGTCGCTGCGGGATCCACGGTACTGGCAGCGCACACGGCACGCATGAGTCGCTCCGGCAGGTAGGCCCGTAGCACGGTGCCAACGCCTCGGCCCTTGGCATCGATCAGTGCGCGATCAATGGCGTCCACTTCAATACCGGGTGTCCAGGAAAGTTCCAAGCGCGCGCCGGGATCGCTGAATTGCTCCATCAATAAGTAGCGGCTGACATTGAGGACACTTGGCCCGGAAATGCCAAAGTGCGTGCACAGCGTGCTGTCGGTGAATGAAACCAACTTCTTGCCTGTTCCGGATCGCAAAGTGAGTTGCGCTGCAACAGTGAGACCGCTCAGTTCCGTGATCCAATGCCCAGCAGGCAATCGCAGCGGTACTAGTGCTGGAATGAGGTGTTCTGTCACGGAGTGACCCAATGAACGCACCATGTCCAAGCCCGCGCCATCAGACCCAGACTTGGGAAGCGCCTTGCCGCCCGTGCAGAGGATCACCCGGCGCGCGAGACATTCCGCGGTGGTACTCGCGTGTTCATTCACCGCAGTATTACCTGGGGAATTGCTGTTGGTAGTCAGACGAAATCCCGCTGCTGTGGCTGCAATAGAAGTCACACGATTCGGATGCGAAAGTCGAACCCCTGCATCGCGCGCTGCGGCAAGCAGTGCATTGAGGACGCTGTGTGCATCGTCTGACACTGGGAATAACTTTCCGGTGTCTTCGCGCTTTAAGTCAACGCCAAGTTCCGCAAAGAACTGCACGGTGGTGTCAACGCCGAATCGACGCAACACGGTGCGAATGGCGTTTGACGTACTACCGGCGTAGTCAGCATCATCAACACGCCAATGCGTGACATTGCAACGACCGCCGCCCGCCACCAGGATCTTTGCTCCCAATCGCCGCGCGCCGTCGAACGCCACAATTCGAAGCGGTGCACCAGCATCCTGTGCGGCGCGGGCTGCCCAAATGGATGCAAACAATCCGGCCGCGCCGGCACCGACGATGGCCACGTCGCAGTGAGCGACATCGCTGTGAGCGAGATCGCCATTCGCCACATCGCGGTGGCTCGTATCCGAGCCCGTTTGGCTCACTTCGCTGCGCCCGCCGCGGGAAGGGTTGATTCTCCCAGTTTCAGGGTGCTTTCAATGCGCTTTGCCTTCTCAGCATTCCACGCGAGCGTGATCGCTGTTCCAGCGGTTCCCTTCACAAGGAATCGTGCTGCGACGGTTGATTGCCCAGGCACGCCCCGTTCAAACCGGAGCGTGGCTGGCAGAAATCCTTGCGGCTCCAGGGTTCGGTCAGTGCGGCGATCGAGTGTTCCCGCGGCAACCACTTCAGCGCCAGTCAGGGTCAGCGTGTCGGCCAAGCCGATGCCCTTGTCAGCCGCTCGCGCGGTGCGACTCGGGATCAGGCGATCGTTAGCAACCGTGACAGTGACTTGCCAAAGTTGTGGTGCAAGTTCCTTGGTCTCCACGCTTTCAAAGCGAAGGAGCGGCATCTGATCCGCATGGAACATTGTGAATGCAAAGTTGCGGTGCAACTCTTCTTCCATCATGAACGGCGGTGGGATGCGCGAGGAGAACTTGGTACCGCCGCCAACCAGCACAGTGCCGAACTCCGGATGTTTCACTTCGTGCAGCGGAATAATGGTTTGACCAAACAGCATGCGCTCGTTCCACTTGCGGTCCTGTTCGTCGGTGGGATCTTGACCGTTCTGCATGATGCGCTTCTCGGTCCACAGTTCATTGGTCAGCGAGACAATTCCGAGCCCCTCTGCGAACCAATTCACTACGCCGCCGTGCACCGTGTACAGATCCTTATGAATCACCATTGAGCGGTAGAACGGCAGCATTTCTGCGCCGACTGCCTGAATTCGTGAGTAAACGCCCACATCTGCGGCGGGGTAGTCGTCCTCGCGCGTATCCGAACCAGGCCCGCGAAGGATCATTCCGCCTGCGTTGTGATACGCCTGCGCCGCCGCGATCTGTGGCTTGGAAAGCACCCAATCCGCAACCGCCTTGGTCTCTGGCCAGCACAACGGATACGCACCCGCACCGTTCTGAATGTTCTCCGGCTCCCATCCAGAAGGGAAGTTCCGATTCATGTCATAGCCGCCCGGACCATCCTCGTTGACGCGGCCATCGCCATCGTTGTCGAACCCTTCCTGACCAGCCATGACCCAGTCGCCGTACTCGCGCGTTCCATCCGCCTTCGGTTCGCGCGGTACGGGGATCATTCGATTGGCATCACGCGGATCACGGCGGTGCGTTCCAAACGGATCTGGCCTCCACATCTGGGTGATGTGACCGTCGCCATCCATGTCGTCGGGGCCATCTTCATCAGCAACACCATCGCCGTCATTGTCGACGGGCTTCTGCCCGGTGCGTGCGGAATGTGGAGTGTTTGCGTTGGCAAACCATTCAGCGCGTCCGTCCGGATTCACCAATGGAATGAGGTAGAAAGTGCTGCGATCGACCAACTCAGTGATCTTGGGAATCGAGCCATAGCCAGAGAGCAAGTACCACGCCGTGTACAGCACGGTCTCGCCAGCTTGGATCTCGTTGGCATGAATAGCGCCATCGATATACATGGCGGGCTTGGTGCCTTCGTCGCCGGTCTGGCGATTATTGATGACCATCGCCAAGAACGGTCGTCCCAGGGCAGTGGTGCCAATGCGCTCCACGCGGCACAGCGATGGATACGACTCCGCCAACTTAAACATGTAGGACTGCAACGTCTCCACATCGCTAAAGCGGTTGAACGGAATCTCTACTTTGGAATTGATCTGCTGTTGTGCATGCGTAGCAAAGCACAGACCACATGCAAACACCGATGCAAGAAGGCGAATATTCACTTGCTGCCCTCCGCTTCGATTTTCTCTCCGTCACGAAACGCCCAACGCTGTGCCGACTTTCCGTTGTAGAGCAGTTCCACCGCTACTTCTTCACCAGGCGGTACGTTGACAAGCCACGCATACACGCGGGCGCTGCCGGCATCAATTCCACGGATGATGTCGTTGCGGTTGCCCGCCTGAATCCGATCCATTGGTGCTGAAAGACGAATGACATGTGCCGGCGTCACCAGATCCGCACGACCTCCGCGCATGACCGATGGCAAGCGACCAGTGTTGGTGAGGCGCGTCTCAATCCGCCACAGCGAAGGTCCCACCGCCAATACGGTTGGCTCGGAAATGGCGATCTTCGGACGAGCGTCCGCAACGGCTGCGATGAACTTTGCACACGCATCGCCAAGAGCGGGTATCTGAACACGTGGCGGGTTCTCACGGAAACCGGGCACCCAGCCGCCCACCTCAACGTTGCGCAATTGCGGATGATCCATACGAGTCCACGGGACGAACCCTGCGCCGTTGCACACGCGGTCACTGTATTCAAGCCAGGCTGCGGCTTCCGCGTCAGCGGGCTTGGGTGCATCCTTCTTGTCCGCCGCCTTGTCGGTATTCGCGGCGTCAGCAGGCTTGGGTGTTTCCGCTGCCGGCGGAACATCAGGACGCCCCCACAACGTTGAAGCGAATGTTGGAACGCCGCGCTGCGCATTCATCCACGCCACAAAGCTTCCGGCACTATCTCGCGCATCGGCGCGCTTCTGGCCGCTGATTTCGCGCCATGACTTTGTCAGTTCGGCATACGTTGCAGCATCGGCTTCATCAATCATCACCGGCATTCCGCCCGGCGTGCGTGCCTTGCCATCCGGGACATTGATCACTGTGTCATGGCGACCCAATACGAACGCAGCAAAGAGCGTTGGGTGCGACATGACGAAATCAGCAATCGCCTTACTTTCAGGTGCAATCAACGGGTACGAGCCCGCTTCGTCTTCAAATTCTGGCCACCGATGCGGAAAGTTCCGCTCTGGATCAATGCCGCCCAGCCAGTCCTCAGCAATGCGGCCGTCTCCGTCGGTGTCGATGCCTTCAGTCCAAACGGCGTACACCGGAACTTCGCCCAACTTGGCGTCCGGCGTACGCAATAGCCGCAATTCGGCTGCGTCAGCGATCAGTGATGGCGCGGTCCATGGCGTGGAATTTGCGGATGCACGGATCTGCGTGATCAGTCCGTCGCCGTTCAGATCACGCGGGCGGTCCTCCTCTCGAGTGCCATCGCGATCATTGTCATGCACGATGCCGTCGCCGGAATAGTCGCGGCGCGGATCGGTGGAAAATCCTTCCGCAGCATCGGGATTACCACGGGGGATGACATACACCGTCACCGCACGGAGCATGTCAGCGTGATCGCGTGCGATCGCCTCGGCGGCAATCAATGCAGCCTCAGTACCGGACCAGCGCGGACCGTCCATGCCGGCAAGCATCAGGATGGCAGGGCGATCGCCCGCCGTGGATGGATTGGCAGAAAGTGTCAGCAGCGGAATGGTGCGTCGACCGGCGCTGTTGCCGATGCTGGACACCACCATGCTCGTTGGATAGCGCGCGCACAGGCCTTCAATAGCGGCAGTGAGCGACGCGGTGTTGCGCCGCTCCGCGAGCGTCGTTGTGGCCGCAGGCGCGGCGGGCGCTCCAACAGCGCTGGGCAGTGCAGTCGCGGGGGGTGCGGCAGTGACGTTCGGCACTGCAGTTGCTGCAGGCGCGTTGGTTGCGTTGGGCACCGCAGTCGGGTCGGGCGCCGCGGGTGGAGTCTGCGAAAGCGCAAGCGTCAGAGTCAGGCATACATGAATCATGGTGGGTTCCATCAACGGGGTGCAGACAGGCAGATCTCGTGGCACAAGACTCTGCACGCATCGGTCATGAGGTTCGGATTACAGCTCTGGTTTAGCGCCTTCAACCATCCGGGCGCCGTCAAGGATATAGAGGCCAACTAGCCAATTCTCAACAAGGTATGGGTCAACGCGGAACGTCCCGCGCACGCCACCAAAGTTAAACGCGGCATGTCGACCGCCGCGCTTGGCTGGCTCAAGCAACTTCACTTCAACGGCGTCGTAGGGCGTGGGCGGAACGCCGATGCAGCACCCATCCCATTGATTCAGCATGACGATCAGTTCCTTGGTTTCACTCACCATCAGTGGAAACGCTTGGTACCCATCAATCTCGAGAACTTTGCCATGCAGGAGCGCAATCCGTTGTGGGATCTCGTTCTCATGGAGACGCGGCATGTAACTCTCTGAGGCGCTCGCCAGGCATTCCCAACTGACGCGGTAGGGGGACTCAGGAGTTCCGAGTCCACGAATTTCATACTTACCGTCCGCGTAGAGCAACATCTCGCCAGTCTTGGCATCCTTCTTTGGCACGATGTTTCCCGGAACAACCTTGGCATCGTGAATCTTCTGGTCAAGGCCAAGGTCAACAGCATCGGCGGCACGAACGACTGGTGGTTTCTCCGCGGCGGCGGTCGCGCCAGCAGCTGCGCCGGCAATCGCGCCGGTTGTTGGCGCGGGCGTGGCAGGGTTTGCCGCGCCCGTTGCCGAACTGGCTGTCGCTCCAGTCGGTGCACCAGTTGCGGCACTCGGCGCGCTTGGCGCTTCGGCATTCATGGCCACCGCTGGTCCGCCACCCGCCGACTGCACGGTTGACGAATCATTGCCAGTCAGTGCCAGCACCACTGCGAACCCTGCCAGGCCAGCGCCTGCAATCCAAATGATCTTGGTTCCGTTCATTGCCAATTCCTCATGCTGCAGGTCGAAGGTTGTCTGCCACGGGCACTTGGTACGCACGCCACGCGGGCAAAATTCCGGCAATGCCACCGAGGGCCACCGCGCCGCCAAGGACGATCACGGTACTTCGTGGGTCAAGCGTCGGATCAATCACCAACCCGATGGATGCCTTGAGCCACGCGCTTGCAGCGATTCCGCCAAGCAGTGCCAGCACGATCCCCGAGAGCGCCCCGGCCATGGTGATCACCAAACTCTCCGTCAACACCAGCCCAAACACACGCCCTTGGCTTGCGCCCAACACTCGTAAGACTGCAATCTGCCGTGTTCGCGCCGCCATCGAGTTGTACAGGGCAAGCATGGTGCTCAATGAACTTGAAATCAAAACCACCACTGCCATACCAATGAAAATGCCGTCGACATTGGAAACAATTTCAAACAGCTTCTGGATCTGTTGCGCAGGCTGCGCCACCACGATCGCCGTATCGCGCCGCAGCGTGTCAAACTGCTGCTGCATCGCGGCGCTGGCATCGCTACCAGCGCGGGTGGGCAGTCGCAGCAGAATGCCCGTTATCTTGCGGTCATCGTCTTCCAAGTCTGCTGCCGTAGTGGCGCCAGAGATACCCGCTCGTTCGCGGCGATCGAAGGCGTGCAGAATCCAACTTGATTCAAGATCAATAAAGAGCGCGCGGTCATGGGCACTCCCAGTTGGCTCAAGCACGCCAACAACTTTGAACGGATACTCGGTATGCACATGACCAGCATGTTCATCCGGCTCGCTGCCCTCACGGCTTGCGCCGGAGCCGTGGGTAAGAAATACCTCTTGACCAAGGCGCAGACCAGAGGCCTTTGCCGCTGCGGCGCCCAGCACAATCTCAAAGGGGCGCTCAAAGAACTTCCCGCTGGCAAGTTTCCATGGCTCGCCCGCCACGGGCTCAAATTTGGAAAAGAAGTCAGTCGATGTCGCCATCGTTGGAGAGCCGCGGTAGCTGTCGCCTTGTTGGGTTGGAATCGCCCACTGATACGGGAACGCACTACGAATCGATTGGTACTTGCTCCAAGCGATGGGATTGGACGGCGCGTTGGCATAGAAAATGCCGTTGAGTACGGCCACCAGCGGGCTTGGATCAGCGCTCACCAGCAAGTGAATATTCCCCGAACCCCGGTCGAACGCCCCGCGCGCTGCCGTTCGCATGCCGAACAGCACCAGGAGTAGGGCAACACTGGTCGCCACCATACCGATGGTGATCCACGTCGATAGCGGGCGCGCTCGCAAGCTGCGCATGACGATCTGCCAATCAGTGAGCGTCTTGGCACTCATCGTGCTCCTCCTGCAATCATTGCATCAATCGATTCAATCCGCGCAAAGCGCGCACGCATTGACGGGTCATGGCTGGTGCATAGGAGCGCTGCGCCCTCGGTGCGGCATGCTGACTGGATCAGGTCCATGGCGGTCTCCGTGTTCTCTGGGTCGAGGCTGGCAGTTGGTTCATCGGCAAGTACGAGGGCGGGACGTGCCGCCAGCGCTCGCGCCACGGCCACACGCTGTTGTTGCCCAACTGAAAGCCGGTCAACATCGGCGTCCGCGTCGGCAATTCCGAGCGTAGAGAGCAGGGTGCGCGCGCGGTGTTCGTGTTCGGCCGCTGGCATCGAACTGAACATCAGTGCTGCAAAGACGTTCTCAAGCGCCGTGAATCCGTGCAATAGGTTGAAGGTCTGGAAGATCATTCCAATACTGCGCCCGCGCGCTTCGTCTCGTGCTGCGCCGCGCAGGGTGTCCATGCGCATGCCGGCCACTTCGACCGACCCGCTCCCCAGTTCGCGCAATCCGGCAACCACCTGCAGCAGGGTGCTCTTGCCGCGCCCGGAGCCGCCCACCAGCAACACATGTTCGCCAGCTTCCACTTGTAAGTGCGGCACCGACAGTGCCCACGGGGCGTCTGGATACGAGAATCGAAGATCACGGATGGTGAGTGCAGGTACGGGCATCAGGGACGGAAGTCTACGCCCGATACCGTCACTTACGGCACTCGCTGTGGCGCTTCACGGCGCAATTTCCCGCACTATCACGCCACATCGGCAAGGCCCAACGCGCCGCCATAGGAATGCATGAGTTTGCGGCGCAGCAAGCGATGTTCCGGCGCGCTGAGATCGCCGTCGCGTTCGATCCAGTCCTTGGCGTCGCGGCGCGCGAGGCGCAGTAATTCCATGTCATGCATCAGGTCGGCTACTTTGAACGGCGGAAGACCGCTCTGGCGGCTGCCAAACAGTTCCCCGGGTCCACGAATCGCCAAGTCAAGTTCAGCAATCTCAAATCCGTCATCAGTGCTACCAATGGCATCAAGGCGTTTGCGCGCATCGTCAGTCATCGGCTCACCGATGAACACGCACAGACTCTTGCGCTCACCGCGTCCAACTCGGCCGCGCAATTGATGAAGTTGCGCAAGACCAAATCGA
>JBIKZY010000028.1:0-21925 GCA_044354475.1 Phycisphaerales bacterium | reverse complement strand
GTAATCGCAGCCATCGGCTTACGCTGAGCAATAGCACGTCACTCGCAGGCCATCATTTCGGCTCGCACTCTTCGGCCCGCACTCTTAAGACTGCGGCGCTTCTGGCGTTGGCGGGCTTACTTCGCTTGCAGGCACTGCTTCTACGGGCTCATCACCTTGTTCAATCTTGGCCACTGAAGCGAGCGCATCGCCCGTATCAAGGCTGACCAATTTGACACCCTGGGTGTTGCGACCGACCTGTCGAACATCAGCAGCGCGAATACGCACCACCATGCCGGACTTGGTGGAGAAGATCAATGAATCGGTGTCGGTCACGCTGCGCACCGCCACCACGCGGCCGTTGCGACCCTCAGTACGAATATCAATGCGACCCTTGCCGCCGCGACTCTGCGCGCGTGTGGAGCCGTCTTCGCTTTGCACCAAGTACTCCTTCATCGGAGTGCGCTTGCCGAAGCCAGATTCGCACGCGGTGAAGAGGTCGAGCGTGTCATCACAAACGATGCCGCCAACCACGTCATCGCCGTCGGCGAGATCAATACCAATCACGCCCGCCGCAGAGCGTCCCATGACGCGCGCGTCGTTCTCATCAAAGCGGATGGACATTCCTTGCGCAGTGGAGAGCAGCACATGGCTACTGCCGCTGGTAACCAGCACGTCTACCAAGCGGTCGCCTTCCTTCAGGCCAAGCGCAATGATTCCAGACTTGTTGACGTTGCGGTACTCCTGCAGTGCCGTGCGCTTCACTTGGCCGTTGGCAGTGAGGAAGAACAGGAAGTCTTCGCGCTGTTCAAACTTGGCAACTGGTCGCCACGTGCAGATGCGCTCGTCGGGGCGGAGTTCCAAGAGGTTCTGAATGGCGCGTCCCTTCGCAGTGCGCGCAGCTTCCGGAATCTGCCAGACCTTCATCTTGAAGACGCGACCGGTGTTGGTGAAGCAGAGGAGATCATCGTGGCTCGAACTCACGTAGAGCTGTTCCACGAAATCAGCATCATCATCATCGCTTCCCGCCGCCTTGCTGCTGCTTGATGACTTGGCGCCAATGACTCCCTTACCGCCGCGGCCTTGCACGCGGTAGGTATCGGCGGGCAGTCGCTTGATGTAGCCGCGACGACTGACCGTGAGCACCACTTCGTGCTCAGGAATCAGGTCGGCCATTTCAAAGTCTTCCGCTTCATTGCCGGCAATCACGGTGCGCCGTGGGTTACCGAACTTCTCTTTCAATTCGATGGTGTCTTCGCGAATGATGTCGAGCACCAAGCGCTCATCGGCAAGGATTGCCTCAAGGCCATCGATCTCATCAACAAGCTTGGCGAGTTCCGAAGTCAGCTTCTCGATTTCCAAACCGGTGAGCTGAATCAGACGCAATGCACCGATCGCCTCAGCCTGTACGCGCGTGAGTCGTGTTCCGTCTGGTTCCGTCTTGGCAATCACCGAGTTGGGAATCTTCGGCGCATACGGATGTGTGCGCGCGATGCGGAATGCGCGCTCCATCAGTCCAGCGATCGCTTCTTCGCGGGTTCGTGCCGCTCGGATGATGCGGATGACTTCGTCAATGTCGCAGACTGCGTAAATCAGACCCTCAAGACGATGCGCCTGCTGCTTCGCTTGGCGAAGCAAGAACGCCGTGCGCCGACGGATGACTTCCTTGCGATGCGCGATGTACAGATCAACCAAGTTGCGCAGCGGCAGCGTGCGGGGCTGGCCATTGACAAGCGCAATGTTGATGATTGAGAAGGTGTCTTGCAGCGGAGTGAACTCATAGAGTTGCTTTTCCACCACCGCGGGGTCGGCGTTCTTCTTCAACACCACCACGATGCGCGTTTGCGCGTCGCGGCCGGAGTGATTCTTGACGTCGGCGATTTCAGGAATGCGATCATTCCGGCTCGCATCGACGATCTTTTCGATCAGGTTCGACTGCACCACCTGGTAGGGGATTTCGTCGATGACGATGGCGTCGCGCGTGCCGTCCTTCTCCAAATGCACCTTGCCGCGCACAGTCACCTTGCCGCGACCAGTGGCGTAGGCCTCTGCAATGCCGCGTCGGCCCATGATCACGCCGCCGGTTGGGAAGTCTGGGCCAATGATGTGCTTCATCAGCTGGTCGAGGCCAATGGTTGGATCATCAATGACCGCAATGATGGCGTCGCATACTTCGCCGATGTTGTGCGGCGGCATGCTGCTGGACATACCCACGGCGATGCCGCTCGAGCCGTTGACGAGCAGGTTGGGGAACTTCGCCGGGAGCACAGTTGGCTCCTGCAGGCGGTCGTCGTAGTTGGGCTTGAAGTCGACGGTTCCTTTGTCGAGATCCTCAAGGAGTGCCACCGCAGCGGCGGTCATGCGCGCTTCGGTGTAACGCATGGCGGCTGGCGGATCGCCTTCGATCGATCCGAAGTTTCCTTGCTTGTCGATCAGGAGTGCGCGCGTCTTCCAGGACTGGCCGAGATTCACCAGCGTTGGGTAAATCACGCTCTCGCCGTGGGGGTGGTAGTTACCGCTGGTATCGCCGCAGATCTTGGCGCACTTGATCTGCTTGCGGCCCGGGCTCAGATTGAGGTCATGCATCGCCACCAAAATGCGCCGCTGCGAGGGCTTGAGGCCGTCACGGACATCGGGCAGGGCCCGGTCCATGATGGTGCTCATGGCGTACGTGAGGTAACTGTCATGCAGCTCGCGCTCGATCTCAATATCAACGAGGCGATCTGCCGGTGGAACGGTGGTTTCTGGTGTCTCTGACATACGGGTTTCCGAGCCGCGGAGTGTACCCGAAACGGCAGAAATTGACGGCGCGCCACGGAAATGCACGCGGGTAGTTTTGGCCAAATTTCCAGTTGGATTTCCGCTGTTCTGCCGCTCAGCGCTCAGCCCAATGCCTCACACCTTCTCAAGCCACACCAACCACTCCATATTCCCCGGCACGCCCTTCTTCTTGCTGGTCTTGCCGCCCACTAACGGGCTCGTTGTGCTGCCCAGGACACGCGCGCCGAGCGCCAGCATTTCGGCTTCAACGCGCGCCACCACGCCGGGCGCGCGGTCGTGCGGCAGGAAGCCGCCGTCGAGCCATTCCTTCTCTGCGTCACGGAGTTCATAGTGTGGCTTGACTAGGGAGACGATGCGCCCGCCCGGTGCAAGCCAAGTCAGCGCTACCGGAATTGCCAGTCGCTGCGGTGTCCACGCCAGGTCAACCACCACGAAGTCCACGCCACCAACCGGTGGTACTGCGTGCAATGCATTGGTGCGCTCGCGCGTTTCGACACGTGGATCTTGGCGCAGTTTCCACGCCAGCGTTCCATAGCCAGTGTCGATAGCAATCACACTCGCCGCGCCGCGCTGCAACATGCAATCGGTAAATCCGCCAACGTTGCAACCAAAGTCTGCGCAGCGCAGGCCTGTGACATCCAACTTAAATTCATCAAGCGCATGCGCGAGCTTGGCTCCAGCGCGCGAGACGAAAGTCGTTACTGCATCGCCGTCAGCCACGGTCAGACCTTCACGCCTACAACAGCAATTCCCGCGCGATCCGCCGCCGCGAGTACCGCTGGTCGGTCCACCAAGATCACTCGGCCTGCGCCAACGGCAACGCATCCCGCGCCAGCTTTCGCCAGGCTTTCGATGGTCTGCACTCCAATCGTGGGGACGTCAGCGCGCATGTCGTGACCGGGTCGCGCTGTCTTGAGGAGCGTCCATCCGCGTGCTCGGCACAGCTCGCCGCTGCGCGCGATCATGGCATCGGTTCCTTCCACGGCTTCCACTGCGATCACATCACGATCGCGCACGCTGATCGCTTGGCCGATATCGAGCCCGCCCACCTTCTCAAGGAGCGGCCAGCCAAAGGCGATGTCGCCCTGTGCGCGTGTATCGGGCTGTACGCGACCCATGGGGCCCTCGCTCGCCATATGGTCGGGGATGTAGCGGGTCGAGTCGATGAGAAGCACTCCTTGGGTGGCGAGGTCGTCGGCCACCGCTCGCAAGAGGGTAGCGCTGCGCCGATCATGGCGCAGCTTTCGCAGCCAGAGATCGATGGTTCGAAAGTCAGGAATATCTCGTAGTGCCTTGAGCTTGGCCCAACGCTCGTGCATTTGCTGCTTGCTGACGCGGCCCACCATGGTGACTTCGCGAACGCCGGCGCGACGAAACAGCCGAATCCACTTGCCCATCTGCAGAATGCCAGCTTCGTGAAATTCGTCGCAGAGTTCCGGTAGTCCGGGCATCCATTGCCCGCGCAGGCCCACGCAGTAAATTCGCTTTCCCTGAGCGCGCATGCCGCGCGCCACCAGAAAAGGCAGCGTTCCCTGTCCAGCGATGATGCCGACGCGGTCGGTCATGCGCTCGGGCCTGGTGGAATGGGCGTGTTTGGTTGCACTGGTGCAGTCGTGGCACGGTGGTCTACGCCGGGGTGCACATCACGCCCGGCATGCATCGGTAGAAACGACGCGGCGTCGTGCGTGCCCGGCTCATGCGCCAGCAATGCGTCGATCGCGGCGGTACCAGTGGTGACCACGCTGAGGACCCCGCGGATCGCTGGGCGCACAAAGCGGTGCTGAATGCCGTGTTCAATCATGGTCACCAGCGGGTCATAGTAATTGTCATGATTGACGATCGCGATCGGCTTGTGGTGATCGCCGAGTTGCCGCGCCACGAGTACTTCAAAGAACTCCTCATAGGTGCCGAGACCACCCGGAAGTACCACGTATCCATCGGCGCGGTCCATCAAGATGCGCCGGCGCTGTTGCATGGTGTCGACCACCACGAATTCATCGCAGCCGGTCCAACCCTGCTCAAGGTCCATGAGTTTGTGCGTGATCACTCCGATCACCCGACCGCCGCGTTCTTTGGCCGCTCGCGCGCAAGCGCCCATCAATCCGATGGAACCTCCGCCGTAGACAAGCGCAATACCACGCTCAGCAAGCGCATGTCCAAGGTCGCGGGCGCCCTCGGTGAAGTGCGGCTCAAGGGCGCCGCTCGAGGAGCAATAGACAGTGACGGATTTCATCACGGAAAGTATGCCCGATTCTGCTGCCGGACGCGGATACGCTTGGGACATGCAGGATGCTGGAACAAACGCCGTGCTGGCCGTCATCGCCGCCGCCGCAGCAGCAGCGCTGGCATCGGCGGTGATGACATCGATTCTCATTCGCCTTGGTCACCGCTCGGGCGCGCTCGATTCTGCCGGTGTCGGTGGTCACCGCAAGGAACTACGCCCGATCCCCAACATTGGTGGCGTTGCGATTACCTGGTCTGTTCTGTTGCCGATCGCTGCGGGGTTGACGGGTGCGGCCAGTATCGGCGCTGATCGCTTGGCCGAATGGCTGCCACCGTTCGCGGAGAGCGCACGGCGATTTGCTGGCAACGCGCAACCCGCGTGTGCCATTCTCATCGGGGCAGCAGTGTTGCACATCATGGGTCTCCTTGATGACCGCCGCGCTCTTCCTGCGTGGCCGAAACTACTTGTGCAATGCGCAGTGGCGGTCGGTGTGGCGTCACTTGGTGGCGTGCGTGTTCTGATGCTTCTTGATGCGCATGTGGGTGGACCGTGGCTTTCGGTTGCGCTCAGTGCCACCTTCATGGTGGCCATCGTCAACGCGGTGAACTTTCTTGACAACATGGATGGTCTCGCTGGTGGTGTGTCGTTCATTGCAGCGGCAGCATTCTGTACGGCCGCGTGCATTTCGCGACAGTGGGCCACGGCGGCGGTGCTCGCCTTACTTGCGGGTGGACTTCTGGGATTCCTGGTCTTCAACTTCCCATGGCGCGCAGCGCGTCCGGCACGGATCTTCATGGGCGATGGTGGATCGCTGCCGGTTGGATTTTTGTTGGCGGCCCTTGCTATCCAAATCACATTCACGGCGCCTGATGATCCGGAGTACGCGCTCGGCGCACGCTGGTACGGCGTACTGACACCGCTGGTGATCTTGACGGTTCCCCTCTATGACTCAGTCATCGTGACGCTGCTGCGCTTGGGGCAGGGTAAGAGCCCGATGGTTGGAGATCATCAGCATTTCTCGCACCGTTTGGTGATGCGTGGGCTCTCATCGCGTGGCGCGGTGCTGTTGATTTGTGCGCTTGCAACAACCTGTGGAATCGGCGGGCTGCTACTTGGTACCGCTGCGCCGTGGCAGGCGGTACTGATTGGCGCGCAAACCATCATGGTGCTGCTCACCGTTGCCGCGCTTGAACAACCGATGCTTGCGCAGATGCGCACCGGGGCTGATCGATGAGTGATGCAGTGGGAGTTTCGGTGGATACGAATGAGCCGTCGCGTGGCGCCGTTGCCGTTGCAGCGGCGGCGTGCATTGCAATTGCGGGCATGCTTTCCTGGCGTGCCTTGGTTGGTCAACCGCCGAGCCTGTGGTTTGATGTGGACCCTGCATCTGATCCATTTCCATTCGCAGGCATCGCGCCTTCCACGGGTTTGATCCTTGACGCGCTGACGCTGGTGTGTGCGTGCGTGGCCATTGTTTCAGTGCGCCGCGGCATCGATCGCGTGGGCGCTCTCTTGGTGGTGCTGGCAGCCATTGGTGCTATTCCGGTGGTGTTGCATGGATTCAATTCACCCGACCACCTGTGGCGCGGCTTGCAATGGATGTCGGCTATGGGCAGCGCGGCGGCGCTGGTTGCAGCATTGCGTGCCATGCCGCCGGAGCGTTCGCGCGCCACGCGAGCCGTACTCGTTGGGGTATTGCTGGCCGCGCTCGTTCCGATCGCGTGGCATGGCGTGCTGCAGGTGTGGCAGCAGCATCCGGCCATGGTGGAAGAGTTCCTCGCGCACCGGTCGGAGATCCTTGCCGCGCGCGGTTGGTCCGAGGCATCGCCGCAAGCACTTATCTACGAACGTCGACTGATGCAGCCCGAGGCAACGGCGTGGTTTGGACTTTCAAACGTGGCATCCAGCGCATTTGCTGCAGGCGCCTTGGCCTTTGCGGGCGCGGCCATCGCGCTGCGCCGCGTGCGTCCGGCCGGCGCGTTCTTACTCGCCCTGGTTGCAGCGGTGTCTGCGCTCCTGGTGATTGTCAACGGATCGAAGGGTGCGCTGCTTGCCCTGCTGGCGGGCACGGTGTTCGCGGTGTGGTGTGCCTGGCGTGCCCCAAGCGCGCGTACCTGCGTACGGATTGCAACGACGTTCGTCGTGTTGGTCTTGGTGGCGGTGCTGGTGCGTGGTTGGATCGGCGAGCGGTGGTCGGAGCGAAGTTTGCTGTTCCGGTCGCACTATGTGACGGCTGCGGCGCAGATGGTCAACGATCATCCATGGTTAGGAGTTGGACCGGCGGGATTCGGAGAGTCCTACTTATTGGCGCGGCCGGATCGATCACCAGAAGAAGTGCAGAGCGCGCATGCTGCATGGGCGGATTGGTTGGCCTCAATGGGCGTGTGCGGCACCGCGTGGATCGTGTTGTTTGGGGCGTTGGTAGCGCTTGCGGCGCACGGAGCAGCGGCCGCGCCCAGCGCCGCGCCGCGCGGTTCTGGCGGCGACGCAGCCACTGCAACGGTACCGGTGCGTATTGGATCGTTCGCGTGGAGTCGGGGGCCGATTATCGCGGCGGTTGTGGTGCTCACGGCTTCGCTCATGGCGATCATCCCGGAGTTTGATTCCTTGGACGACAGCACAGTTCTGATGCGCGTTCTTGCGGCGCTGTTTGCTGCAAGCATCGCTGGTGCAACCGTGCGCGCCGTGCTGGTCGGCGGTCGCGCGTGGGCTGCCGGGATCGCAGGAGCAGTACTTCTGCTCGCCATGCACGGGCAGGTGGAAATGACCCTGTGGTGGCCAGGCTCCGTGGGTCGAACGGTGGCGTTGATTGCCGTCGGTGCCGCCTTTGCGATGCCGCGATCGGCGGGCGATCGTTGGTCCCCGTTGCTGGCAACGATTGCCGCCTTTGCGCTCTTGGTGCCGGCGACAATCGGTGTCATTGGCGCGCAGCGGGCGTACGCAGCGGAGGTAGTGGTGACGCGAGCAGCGCAGCCATTGGCCGCGTTTGGCCGAGCGCGGCTACGCATGGCACCAGCCCCAGAGACATCATTGGCGAGCGCGCGCATGCACGCCGCGTTGTTGCTTCTTGAACATTCAGCAAATCCGTGGCTCGATCGCCCCGCGGTGGTTGCTGTCGGGTTACAGCAGCTTGCATCGGCGGTCTCCGTGGTGCCGCCGGAAGATGCCAACTGGCCTGCAAAGGCCATTGAGCTGGCGAATCATGCGCTTGATACGCATCACTACGAATCGGTGGCTGCATCGGCTGCCTTGGTTGCAGAAGCGCTTGGCGCTGCCAGCGCGCGGGGCATGAAGGGTGTGACAAAGGCAGCGATTGATTCACTGTTGCAGCGCGCGGCGCAATGCCAAGTGTCCATCAATCCGCGCAGTGTTCGGGGCTGGACGCGGCTCGCCAACGTTGCCGAAGCGCAGGGCGACTCCGCCGCGTCAAGCAGCGCGGCCCTGCGCGCACTTGTCGCGGACGATTCATTTGCACTTGATCCGCTACGCAAGCTGCCCGCTTCCGAGCGCGCCACACTGGAACGCCAGGCAAGTCATAAATAGGTGTTGTGCACCCGTGTTCCGTGTTCCTGGAAATGCGTCAGCTACTTGCCTTGCGCTTTGCGCACTGCATCGATCACTTGCTGGCGCGTGTACGCCTCACTCTTGAATACTTCGGTGCCGTTTGGGGCATAGACCACTAAGAGCGGAATAGTGACATAGTTCAGCTCCGCGAGTTTGGCAGCGCCGGCCTCATTCTTGCCAGTGATGTCCACTTTGAGAAGGACGACGCCGGGCTCGTTCAGCACAACCGATACCTCGTCAGACTCCAGGATGGTCTTCTCGTAGGTCTTGCAGTTGATGCACCATTCTGCGGTGAAGTCGAGCACGACCACCTTGCCAGCATTCTGGGCATCGGTGAGCGCAACCGGTGTGTATTTACGCCAGGGCAGGCGCTCGTAGGTCAGCACCGGCGGGATGGCAACGGACACTGCGGTAATGAATAGTCCAACGGTAACAAAGATCACCTTTGTACTAGCCTTCCTTGCAATTTGCAAAGTCCGCACGGTCATCCATAGTCCGGCTACTGCTCCGGTAACGCCAATCACCCACCAGTAGATGGTCAGTGGTTCTTCGCGAAGTCCATTGATTCCCGCGCCGATGAAGTACACCGCCGCGGCCAAGAGCAGCAGTCCCATCACTTGCTTGAGGACGTCGCTCGCAGGACCGCCGCGCGGCAACTTTCGGGCCATCTGCGGGAACGCACTGAGCACCAGGTACGGCACTCCCATTCCCAGGCCAATCGTAAAGAATACGGCAATAATCGTGTACGGATTCTTGGTGGTGACCGCCCATCCTGCTGCCGCACCCATCAGCGGGGCGGTGCACGGCGTTGAAAGCACGGCGGTCATCACGCCAAAGATCACACTACCGGTCATTGATTCATGCTTCGGTTCAATGGCGTAGACCCACTGCGGTAGTCCCACGCTGAAGAAGCCCGCCATGCCGATGGCCATGAGCGCAATAAAGATGCCGACACCAATGGTGAATGCTGGGTATTGGAATAACTGATTTGATTGTTCGAATCCCTTTGCTGAACTAAGCAAGATGCCAAGTGCTAACCAAAATCCAACTACGCCGACCGACATCGCCACGCCCAACATAAAGACGCGCATGCGACTTCCTGCGCCAGCGTTGGCAAGCCCAATGATCTTCAGCGGAATCACCGGCAGTACGCACGGCGTGAAATTCAAGATGATTCCGCCCACAAATGCCAAGAGCAGCATGATCGGGAAGAACACGCCTGATTCTGGGTCCAGTTCAAAGTCCCAGCCAAAGAGGGGCACCTTGATGGGCTTGGAACCCCCAAGCCCGCCGCCACTTCCCATGGCAGACGTTTCTTTGATGCGCCCAAAGACGGTCGAATCAAAGCCAGCGAACAGCGGCGTTTCACCGGGTCCGGCGGTTGCTCGAGCGCCCGGAGTGATTTCCAGTGTCACCTTCTGCTCCACCGTTGCAGGCCCGAGGCATGTGTTGCTACACGCTTGGAATTCAATGGTGATTGCAAACTCCACGGTTCCCGAAGCAGATTGCGCAATGATCACTGGAACAAACGCAACCACCTTGCCTTCATAGACGCCAAAGGTCTGCGGTCCCTCGCCAAGATCGCCCTTCACTGCATGCGCTGCGGGCCATTGGATGTCGGCAACGCTCACCATGGCCGCACCAGCGGGCACGGTCTTCACATCAATCGCAGTAAAGATGGCGCCGTCGAAGGCAGTCATGCCAGCCGGCAATGCGCGCGATTGCGCTTCGCTTGTCCAAATGTGCCAGTCGCTGGCGATGTCCAGCTCCACGGCAATCGGGAGCGTGTCGCCCGGTGAGCCCTTGAGTAACGCGGCCGCGGTTCGAACTTCGACCTTTGAGGCGGAACTCCCTTGTGCAGAGGCTCCGCGATTCATTGCAGCAGACGCCAGCAGCGTCAGTGCCATGAGCAGCCAGCGCAAGGAAGTGCGTGCAGGGCAGCAGAGTGCGGCGGGCTGTTCATTGGTCATACAAGGATGGAGGTTAGCCGCGTGGGCAGGTAAACGAGCCGGTTTCGCTGTTTGGCGGGCGCCAGGAGGGGTCGCCGTGCTGGAGTGGGTGCCGAGGGGCTGAACGCGACAAATTCAACGATATCTGCTATAATCACGCGCCTGCTCCGGATGTTCCGGGGCCGTCCGTCTTGGTTTCCAGGTCCTCAGTGTCCTGGGTCCGCTTCCTTGCACCGCCGTCCATGATCGCTACTTCGATCCTGAATTCCGGCTCCAGCCGCCTCCCATGACGCCTCAAAGCGTCATGGTCTGCTTGCTGGTCGTCGATGCCGCGCGCATCGCCGACGTGCGTCTCGGTTGCGTCCCCAGCGTCCGCCCGGAGGTCGCCCGTATGGGTTGACCGCCGCGCCGCACGAGGTTCTTCGGCCGCCAAGGCGGGCCATGCGTCGACCGGACGTGTGGCCCGTTTCGTTTCTGGTCTCCCGGTCGTTCAGTCGGTCCCGTCGGACCAGTCTGAGTCACTCGCACAGCACATCTTTCACCACATCTCATCATCCACGCTTCGGAGCACCTCACCATGAACCGCGAAACACTTGCCATCCTTGACTCGATCGCCCGCGACCGCAACATCGACCGCGAACTGCTCATTCACGACCTTGAGCAGGCCATGGTCAGCGCCGCCCGCAAGCACTTCAATTCACTCGACACCGAGGACTTTGGATGCGAGATCGATCGCCTCACTGGCGCCATCACGCTGTGGCGCGAAGATGAAGACGGCATTCGTTCCGATGTTGATCTGAAGTCGCTCGGTCGCATTCCGGCACAGACTGCCAAGCAGGTCATGATCCAGCGCTTCCGTGAAGACGAGCGCAACTCGCTCCTCGAAGAATTCGGCAAGCGCCAAGGCGAGCTCGTCACCGGAACCGCTGCTCGTTACGAGGGCGGCGCCCTCATGGTGCAGATTGAGCGTATCGAAGGATTCATGCCGCGCAGCGAGCAGATTCCTGGCGAGCAATTCCAGCCCGGCGATCGCGTTCGCTGCCTGATTCTTGATGTTCGCGACGCTACCAGCCAGGTGAAAGTAGTGCTTTCCCGCGCTCATCCGGACTTCATTCGCAAGCTCTTTGAAGCGGAAGTTCCAGAAGTTGCTGAGCGCGTGATCGAGATCAAGGCGATGAGCCGCGAGCCCGGATTCCGTACCAAGCTCGCAGTATCAAGCGTTGACAGCAAGGTCGATCCGGTCGGCGCGTGCGTCGGCGTGCGCGGTAGCCGCATTCGCAACATCGTTGACGAACTCGGCGGCGAGAAGATTGACATCGTTCGTTGGAACGAGTCGAGCCAGGTACTCATCGCCAATGCGCTGAAGCCAGCTGAAGTTGAAGAAGTCAGTCTCTGCTTCGAACTCGGCCGCGGCACGATCATCGTTCGCGAAGATCAACTATCGCTCGCGATCGGTCGCCGCGGACAGAATGTTCGTCTCGCTGCTCGCCTCACCGGTTGGGATGTTGACATCCTGACCCCTGCTGAATTCGAGCGCAACTTGCAGGCGATTGAAGAGACCGTGCGTCCGCTTGAAGGCTTCACCGATGCGATGTTGGACAAGATGGGCGCCCTCGGCCTCATCAGCGTCTTTGATATTGAAGAAGTCGGCGTACCTGTCCTCACAGCGGAAATCGGCATGTCCGAGGAACTCGCGGAGCAGGTCGTCTATGCATGCAGCGAGAAGGGCAAGATTGTGGCTGAAGAGCAGCGCATTGCTGCGGAAGAAGACGCGGTGCGCAAGGCGGAAGACATGCAGGCCACCGATCTCTTGCTTGGTGGCGGCGGCGTGCGCGACGCAGCGGTACAGACCGATGCGGGCGCCGAGAGCGCTGCGGATTCCATTCTCGGCGGCGGCAACTAATTACGGCGGGTGAACGAAACGACGGGCATTTCACTGAGGAGCAACACGAGTGTCGAAGCAGATCCAGAAGGTACGAATTTCACAACTTGCCAAGGACCTTGGTGTCGACTGGAAGGACATCAAGACCAAGTGCGAGAGCGAAGGCGTTGTCGACCAGGCGAAGACGGCGTCGAGCACGGTATCGATCGGTCTTGCGGAAACCATCCGCGAGTGGTTTGGTAACGGTGGCGTTGCCACAGCCACCGCTGTTGAAACAACCGCGAAGGTTGAAGCGCGCCCGAAGGCCGAGCCGCGCACGAAGGTCGCGACTGGGTCAACCGATTCGGCCCCTGCCACCGACACCCAAGCGGATGCTCTGCCTGCTGCCAAGGGTAAGAAGGCGCCAGCCCGGGCTGCCAAGACGACCACTGATGCAGCGGCTCCCGTTGCGCCGTCTGCTGGCGCCGTAGCGCCGACCGCGCCAGTTGTTTCCAATGCTCCTGCAGTCAGCGCCGCAGCACCATCAACCGCACCGGCTGCTCCCGCCGCGGCGAAGGTGGTTTCCAAGGCCGTACCAGCAGTCGCTACGCAGCCCGTTGCGACCGAGACCCGCGCATCCGTGCCCGTCGTTTCGTCCGATGCTGCGAGCCGCGACACAACGCCATTCGTGATTCCTGAAGTTCCGGAACTCGACCTCGCTCCGCGCCTTCCCGGCGAGGACATTTCGGTGGTCACGTCGCCGGAGAGTGTTGCCCCGCACACCGTGGTCGGCGCACCAGTGAGTCCGTCCGTCATCGGCAAGGCACATCGTTCAACGAAGCCAGCAGAGGCTGCGCCCGTAGCGGTCGTCAAGCCGCCGGTGCGTCACACCATTCAACCGGCATCGTCGCCGCCGTTGATGAACGTTCCCAAGCGCCCCGAAAACGTGCGCGCTATTGGTCAGACGCTCACGCCTACCAAGACGGCGCTTTCGGGCCCGCAGGTCATCCGCGTTGAGCAAGCAGAAGTACTTCCGATTCCGCGCCCGCGTCCAGCGGGTGGGCCGGGCGGACCAGGATTCGGCGGCAGTCGATTCGGTGGCGCCGGCGGAGCAGGTGGCGGTCGCGGCCCTGGTCGCACCACACCATCAAGCCGCACTGGTCGTGCAGGTGATCCGCGCGGCCGCGACTTCGCGCCGGGTGGCGGATCTGGCACCATCGACAAGGGTGAGCGCGACAAGCGCTTGGCTGAAGCTTCCGGTTGGATGAAGAACCGTCGTCACAAGACTTCGGGCGGTTCGCATGGCGGCATGGGCGGCGCTCGCATTGAGCAAGGTCCACCGAGCGAAGTGCACATCACCGAGCCGATCTCCATCAAGGAACTCTCAGAGAAGAGCGGCGTGAAGGCCAGCGACATTCTGAAGCAACTCGTCCTTGCTGGACAGATGGCCACCATCAACGGCAGCATCGAAACTGAGCGCGCCATTGAAATCATGATGGGCTATGAAATTGAGCTCATCGTGGAAGAGGCGAAGAGCGTTGCTGACATCATCGAGGAGCGATTCACTGCCCGCGTTCGCACGGAAGAGCGTGCGCGTCCGCCCGTGGTCACCATCCTTGGTCACGTCGACCACGGTAAGACCAGTTTGCTCGATCGCATTCGTAACACCAATGTTGCATCGGGCGAAGCGGGTGGCATCACCCAGGCGACCAGTGCATTCCAAGTCCCCGTCAAGGCGGGCGACAAGGAGCGTGTGGTGACCTTCATCGATACGCCTGGCCACGAAGCGTTCACGCAGATGCGCGCTCGCGGCGCACGCGTGACGGACATTGTGGTGCTGGTGGTGGCTGCCGATGACGGCGTCATGCCGCAGACCATTGAGAGCATCAACCATTCCAAGGCAGCCGGCGTGCCGATTGTGGTGGTGCTCAACAAGATTGACAAGGCCGAGGCCACTGAAGGCAACATCCAGCGAATCTTTGGTCAGCTTGCCGAACACGGTCTGAATCCCGTGGAGTGGGGCGGCGAGACCGAAGTGCTCAAGGTCAGTGCCACCAAGGGTACGGGCATCCAAGAACTGCTGGAAATGCTCGACTATGTGGCTGATCTGCGCGACTTCAAGGCTGACGCCAAGGGGCTTGCTCAGGGAACGTGCCTGGAAGCGCAGATGGAAGAGGGTCGCGGCACCGTTGCGCGCATCATCGTCCAAGAAGGTCAACTCAAGAAGGGCGACTTCATTGTTGTCGGTCGTGCCTATGGGCGCGTGCGCGACATTGTGAACGACCGGGGTCAACGCATCGAGAGTGCCAGCGCTTCTACTCCAGTAGCGATCTCTGGTCTTGATGTGCTGCCGGATGCAGGCGACAAGTTCTATTGCGTGAAGAGCGTCAAGGAAGCGGAGCAGGCCGCGCTTGAACGTCGCCGCATTGAGCGTGAGCGCGAGCTCGCTGCGCCGAAGATCACCCTGGACAACATCTTTGAGCACATGGGCAAGGGTGGAGTCAAGGAACTTCCGCTGGTGGTCAAGGGCGATGTGCAAGGTTCCGTGGAAACCCTTCGCATTGTGCTCGGCAAGATTCGCACCGAAGAGGTTGCAGTCAGCGTGAAGCATTGCGCCGTGGGCGGAATCAACGAGAGCGATGTTGCGCTTGCTGAAGCCACCAAGGCGATCATCGTTGGTTTCAATGTCACATCCAACTCCAAGGCACGCGCACTCGCTGAAGCCAAGGGTATTGAGATGCGTCTCTATGAAGTCATCTACGACCTCACCGATGATGTTGCGAAGGCGGCATCCGGTCTGCTTGAGCCAGAACTCAAACTCGAAGTCATCGGTCATGCCGATGTCCGCGAGGTCTACAAAATCACCAAGGTCGGCGCGATTGCTGGTTGCTACGTCACCGATGGCGTGGTGGAACGCAACGCACAGATCCGTGTTACTCGTGGCGGCATCGTCATCGAGAAGGATCGACGTCTGGAGCAGCTCAAGCGCTTCAAGGACGACGCCAAGGAAGTTCGTTCCGGCAACGAGTGCGGCATGAAGATCGATGGCTACAACGACATCAAGGTCGGCGACGTCTTGGAGTGCTACCGCACTGTCAAGGTGCAGCGCAGTCTCGGTGCGATGAGCGGTCGCAAGGATTGAAATACTCATGAATCGTGACGAGCATTCACATCACTCAGGCGCCCCGCGCGCGCCTGGCCACAAGGGCGCGCAGATGGCGAGCCTGATCCAGCGGATCGTCCAAATGGAGATCTTGCGTGGTATCGCTGATCCGCGCATGCGTGGTTTGGTGACGGTGCTTGGCGTGGATATGGCGGCGGACCTTGAGGAGGCATCGGTGCGCGTCTCTGTGCTCCCGGCGGAGTTTGGTTCGCTGAATATTCAGGCGCTCAATCACGCCGCTTCGCATTTGCGAAGGACGGTGCTGAAAGAGTCCCGGATTCGGCACGCGCCGAAATTACGCTTTGTGCTTGATGAGTCACTGAAGCGTGCCGCAGAAGTTGAAGCCGCGATGCGCGCCGCAGGTGGCGAGCTTGATGGCGACCATGATGGTGATCAAGGACAGCAAGAACTTTCTGAAAAAATGGATAACTGAGGAAGCTATGACAGTAAAGATTGAAGCCCCAAACGCCGCGAAGCTCGCGACATTCCTGAAGAAGCACGCCAGTGCCGGCAACGCGCTACGCACCACGTGTGAGCCTGCTGGAATGGATCTCGTGGACCTCTTTGTTCACTCGTACCTGCTCTGGCAAGCACCGTCCGCGGATGCGACCGCTGCGCTCAAGCGACTCAAGTCAGCATTCATTGACTGGAACGACATGCGCGTCAGCCTGGTCAGTGACATCATTGACGTGATTGGTCATAAGCATTGGCGCGCCCACGATCGTGTCTCGCGCTTACGCGAGGCGATGAACGGCATCTTCCGTCGCGAACACAAAGTGTCGTTGGAGCGCCTGCGCACGCTCATGAAGAAGGATGCGGTCAGTTACATGGACACGCTGCCCGGCATGGTGCCGTTTGTAGCCAATCGCGTGCTACTGGTCGGTGTGGACTTCCATTCCGTGCCGCTCGAAGAGTTTGGCTTGCAGTTGCTTGTGCAGGCAGGCGTTTTCCCATCGGGAATGGGCTTGTCTGATGCCGCCAATTGGGTGACTCGCCACGTCAAGGCCGAAGAGGCGCGCGAGGCGCACGGCGCACTACTGGCCGCGGTCGATCACATGTGGGAGACCAATCCGCCGAAACTTCCAAAGACTTCCAGCAAGCCATCGGAGTTGGCACCACCCAAGCCGGTTGAAGAAGCACGCGCATCGGCGAAGGCGCTGGTTGAAGCGCAGCTTGCCGCTGAGCGTGTTGCGCTGATGGCTGAGCGTGCTGCTCGACGTGAGGAAATGCGTCGTGAAAAACTCGCTCTCAAGGCGAAGGAAGCGCGCGACTCTGCAAAGGTCGGCAGCAAGCCGGTTGTTGGCAAGCCCGTCGCTGGAAAGTCAGCGGTCAAGCCGCCGGTCAAGGGCGCAGCGCCGGTCAAGGGCGCCGCGCCAGTCAAGGGTGCAGTCAAGCCGATTGCCAAGCCAGCGCTGAAGGCGCCAGCGAAATCAGTCCTCAAGGTAGTGGCCAAGGCTGGATCTAAGGCCGTGGCGAAAAAGAAGTAAGCCCGATGCGTCCATCGGCCGTCGCCCGCCGATCGCGCCGACTCCGTGTGCTCACGCACGCGTGGGTGGTGCTCGCGGTGGCACCGTATGCCCCCTATGCACCGTTCTGCAGTGCATACGCGGTTGCTGCACGGGCGACCACGACCGTTACGTCGTTGGCGCTGGCACCAATCGCGGCGTCAGAGGCGCCATTGGCACCGGCGGCATCATCAGCACCATCATCAGCACTCGTGCCGCCGCCAGGAATTCCGCCGTCGCGCGTGGCGCCATTGCAGCGGCCGCCGATGACGCTGGTTGCTGTGCTTCGCGAAATCACCGAGCCCAAGCCAGTGCCGGTGCCCGTGGTGGCGGGACCGACTCCCGGGAGTGCCACCGAGTCCGAAGCATTGCGCCGCTATGTGCGCGGCAGGCAACGCGCGCTGGACGGTCAGTACGCGCGCGCGGCCGATGACATTGATGCCGCACTGCGGCTCGACTCAAGTTCCACCGCGCTGCGAGCAACACGTGCCCGCATCGCTGGCTTCGCTGGTGATTTACCGCGCGCCAAGGCGGAATGGGAAGCGGTACTGGCGCAGGACCCCACTGATTTACAAGCACTGATTTCGGTCGGGGTTGCTGCTTTCGATGCCGGCCAGCCTTCGCGCACTGCAGCGCTTTTGGGAGCGGCGTGGATTCGATTGCGGCTTGAAGGGTTTGCGCCAATTTCCGACGCGGGCCGCGCGGCGGTCGGCACGGCGCTGGCGCGTAGCTTGTTTCGCCTTGGTTTCGATGAAGCGGGTCTTGAGGTAGCAGCCGTGGCGCTTGCGGTTCCCGTCGAGAGTGTTGCGGAGCAGCGCGGCGATGGCATTGATGCAGCATCGCGTGTGGCTGCGCAACTTGCCCTTGAATCGGGCGAGGCGGCACTGCGCGCACATCGACCAGACGTTGCATTTGCCTTACTCGCTCGCAGCGTGGAACTCACGCCGCATCCGCGCACTGTTGCACTCGCGGCGTATGCACAGTTGCTCGCGGGCGATCGCGACGGCGCTCGAGCAACGCTCGGTGTCGTCATGGACGATGGCCCATGGCGTGATCCCGAACGCACTGCGCTGGCATCATGGCTTCTGACATCGCTCGACGGTGATGCCCGCGCGCGGGAAACGCTGGCACTGGCGGCGATTGCTGCGGTCCCGATCGGATCACGCGCCGGCGAAATCACTCCCGAAGGTCACGCGCGTATTGCACGACTCATGGTCGCGGCGGGCGATGCCGATACTGGTGCTGCAGAATTGGACTCTGCAATTACCGATGGGGCGGTCGATCAAGCAACTCTGGAGGCGGCATTCCGCAGAGTCGGTGATAGCGATGCGCCAGTCTTGGCGCGCGCCGTGGTGAGCGCGCACCCAGAGTGCTTGCGCGACGCATGTCGAGCCTTGGTGCGAGCCAGCAGCGATTTGCGCACGTTGCGAGTTTCAATTGATGCGTTGCCAGCTGACAGCATTCGCGAGTCGATCGCCGCAGGAGTGCTTGCCACCGTCCGTAGTCCGGGTGCCGCATGGCGACGCGCGGATGCAGTGGTTGAGCTGGACCGATCGCGCGCTCCACTGGAGGCAATGTTGCTCGCCGCAGTTTCAGGTGGGGATCCGGCGTTGGTGGCGCGTGCGGCCGCCTCGGCATCTATTGACCTTGATATCGACGCTAGCTGGCACGCATCACTCGCATGTGCGTTTGCGCAGACGGGTGCAACGACTGAGGCCGAGCATTCGCTCGCGCGGGCCGAGTTACTTACCGAGTCGATGACTCGTATGCCCTCCGGATTGCGTCGCTCGCTCGCTGATGCGCATGCGCTTGTTGACGGACGTGCAGCAGAAGGATCAGCGCGTGCTCGGGCCGAGGGAGCGCTGGCGCGCGGTGATGCAGTCAGCGCTGTCGCTGAACTGCTACTGGCGCAATCCATCGACCCAGACGACGCGGCCGCACAGGCGCTGTTGATTGGTCTACTGCCACGCACTGAAGGTCCGCGCGCGGCGGCGGAGTGGCTGATGCTCCAGCTAGCGCATAGTCCCAACGATCCATTGCTATGGCAACCGGCCGTCATGCAGGCGGCAAGTGGCGGCCGCGCGGAGGATGCACTGGCGCGCATTGATGCGCGCTTAGCGTTGGATCCACAAGACACCTTAGCGCTACCGTGGCGAGAGGTATTGCTGCGTGTCACTGGACGAAGCGCTGACGCTGCCGTGGCCGCGCGCGTTCGTGTCGATTCGTTGCCATCCGGTCCGCGTCGATCACTTGAGGAGGCGGACAACGAATTGCAGTTTGGTAGCCCGGAATCATCGGTCGATGCCCTCGGCCGGTTCTATGAGAGCGCCTATCCGCCTCCAACTTCCATGCGCGCGGAAGCCCTTGATATTGCACGGCGGATTCCGGCAAAGACCTCCGGGCGTGCGCAGATCATGCGGCGCATCGCTCGCGATGCCATCTTCACAGACCCTCGCGCAGCGCTGGAATTCTTTGCCTTCGAAGCCCTCGGCGCTGCTTCCGATCCAACCATGGATTCTCAAAGCGCTGCAGATGCGGTGGCGATGATTGCGGCGGAGGCGGCAGCGCTGGACACGTTTCAGTATTCATCAGAGTCGTGGCGCGCGTGTGCAGATTTCTTGTTGTCACAACAGCAGCCACGTGCGGCCGGTGAGTTTCTGCGCGCATGTCTTGAGGATCCGTCCAAGCGGAGTGAGGAAGAGATAGCACTCTTAGCTCGCGCCGCGGTGGCATGCGATGCGATCGTTGGTGGCCGAGCAGGGGAGTCGTTGGCGCTCGCGGGCCGACTGCGCGGATTGGGCCACCATCCCTTTGGTAATTCTGATCGACCAGGATCGGAGACGGATGTGCTCAGTGGAATCCTCTCCTTGCTCGGTGATAGTGCTGGTGCGGAGTTGGTGTTGGAAGCGGGGTTGGCTGTTGATCCTGCCGACGGCGCTCTTCTCAACAATTTAGGTTTCGCACGCCTGGAGCGCGGTCTAGCGGACGTGCGAACGGAGCAGTTGCTTGAACAGGCCGTGCGGCTACGCCCAACCGACTCTGGAACGCTCGACTCGATCGGTTGGCTTCGCTACCTGCAGGGCCGGCTCGTGGACGTCGACGGTGTTCCCGGGGCGATTTCGCTGCTGGAACGATCGGTAGCGAGCCAGGGCAAGGCGCTAAGTGGCGTGAAGTACGACCATCTCGGTGACGCTCGGTGGCGGGCGGGTGACCACGAGGGCGCGCGACAGGCGTGGGCGGAAGCGGTCCGAGTCGCCGAAGGCGGCCTCGCCCCTGAGCAGACCATTGAACTTCTGCGGGTCATGTTTCGCAAGCAGTTTGGTCTGGGAGCGATCGACGCGGCGCGGTACTACAACGCGCATGACGGGCAGGTGGCAGCCCGGGCACGCGGTAAAATCGAAGCCGTGGCCAAAGGCGTCGAGCCGGAGGTCGCGGCCTTGATGCAATCCGCTCCAGCAGTTCCCGCGACCACTCTTACCAATCCCCCCGAACTCAGGAAGCAGTAACGATCATGGCAGGGCATAGCGTCTGGAAGAACATCAAGCATCGCAAGGCGGCCGTCGATGCAAAGCGCGGCAAGATTTGGTCAAAGTGCTCACGTGCCGTGATCGTTGCGGCGCGACTTGGCGGTGCTGACCCGAAATTCAATTCGAGCCTTCGCATTGCGATCGACTCAGCGAAGGCGGCCAACATGCCGCGCGACACCATTGAAAAGGCAGTCAAGAAGGGTGCCGGAAGTGATGCCGCGGACCAATACGAGGCCGTGCGTTACGAGGGCTATGGACCGGGTGGCGTGGCGGTGATCGTTGATTGTTTGGTGGCCAACGTCAACAAGACCGCGCCAGAAATGCGGATCATGTTTGACAAGAATGGCGGAAACTTGGGTGTTCAAGGCAGCGTGACTTACAGTTTTTCCCACAAAGGGGTGGTCTTGGTTTCTGCGGAGGCCACCACCGAGGAGAAGTTGTTCGATGTGGTGCTTTCGGCGGGCGCAGAGGACGTACTGAGCGGCGAGGAGGGCTGGCAGGTCACCTGTGGGGTCGCCGATCTTGCCAAGGTTCGTGACGCGCTTGATGCCGCGGGTATTGCCGTGGAGAGCGCCAACTTCTCGTACATTCCCGTTTCCATGGTGGAGCTTGACGCGGCAACTGCAGCGCGCGTGGCAAAGCTTGTGGCAGTGCTCGAAGAGCATGACGATGTCCAGACGGTGCATGTCAACGCCGAGATCCCTGATGCCTGAACCACGCACTGATTCCGTTCGACCCATCCGCGCCGCATTCGCACTGCTTGCCAACCGATACGCGCGTGTATGTTTCGCGCTGCTCACCGTGGTTGCACTGACTGGTTGCGGTCACTCGCAGGCATGTCAATTTGATGACTATCCGCGCGACGACGTCTGGGTGGCCGTGGTGCAAGCCTCACGGGCGCCGCGTTACCCAGATTGGATTGTTGTCGAGAACAAGTTGAAGGTCGATGACGCTGCGCAACGCGTAACGGTCTATCGCGACCTGCGCCGCGACTTAGTAGAGCCGGGTCTCTCTCCGCAGCGCGAGGAATTGCAATGGCGATTCTCCGCAGTGGTCTCAGCGCAATCGCCCACCACGGTCACGTTCTCCTCACCGGACTGGGCGGTACCGGCGCACTTCTGGAAGGAAGCGGATCACTTCTTCGGGCAGGTACGCATGCGGCTTGGTGAACTTGGCCCAGTGCGCCCAGTACCAGGCGACCCGATGGGCGGAGCACCGGCCGAAGGATCACGCGACCCCAACACTCCCGGGCACATGTCAGAAAAACCAGCTGAAGGGCAGCTTGCGGCGCCGTGAGTTCTGTTCCTCCCACGCGTGACATTCGCATCATTGCGACCGCCGCCCTTGCACTCGCATGGTTCACTTTGCCGTT
>JBIKZY010000137.1:0-5848 GCA_044354475.1 Phycisphaerales bacterium | reverse complement strand
CGTCGGGCGGGCATTCCAAAGATTCTACGATGCCGCCATGCCTTTGCCCGAGATCGTTCGTGCCTTGCCCATGCTCGCGCTGACGTTGGCATGCATGAGTGTGCGCGGAGTCGCGGCAGCGCAAGTGTCTTCGGTACCACCGGCCCAGCCGACACCGGCGGCAGTGGATGTTGCAAAGCCCGCGCTGCCAGCAGTACCCACCAAGGATGTCATCCGAGTCACCCTGCCCAAGGAATCGGCTGCGCTCCTTGGATCAGAGAGCCGTGCCGGACGGATGCTGGTCTTCTTGGCGGCAGAGTCAGCGTTACAGCCGGGTGAAGAGCCGCTCGATGCTCCGTTCTTTGACAGTCCGCAGCCAATGTATTCCGTCGCTGTCAGTGACCTGGTGCCGGGCGCCGCCGTCATTGTGGGAGCGGATGCGATCGCATTTCCGGAGCCGATCGCCACGCTTGATGGGACGTACCGTATCCAAGCGGTGTTTGACCGTAATGACACCGAGCGCGGTCACCTGGCTGCAGGAAATCTGATCAGCGGGGTATCAACGGTGACCTTTCATCGCGACCAATCCGATCCGCACGAATTGTCGCTGACGGTCCGTATCCCTGTGCCGGAACTACCGAAGGAGCCGAACCTGCGGTGGTTTGAAATGAAGAGTGCCATCCTGAGCCGCGCGGCCGGGCGCGATGTGGTGATGCGCGCTGGAGTTGCACTACCGACTGGGTGGGAGGATCCAAACTTTCGTCGGCGCATGTTTCCCGCTGTGTATGTGGTGCCCGGCTTTGGTGGTCGGTACACCAGTGCAAGCGGTATCGCGCGCATGCTGGCCACTCCGGGAACTCGGGAAGTCATGCCGCAAGCCGTGTGGATTGTGCTTGATCCAGAGACCGCACTGGGGCACCACGGATTTGTGGACAGCCCTGGCAATGGCCCGTGGGCACGAGCGTTAACGGAAGAGTTCATTCCAGAACTGGAACGACAGTTTCGCCTGATTCCACGCACTGAAGCGCGGATCATCACTGGCCATTCCAGCGGCGGGTGGAGCTCACTGTGGTTGCAACTCACTCACCCCGAGACATTCGGTGCGTGCTTCAGCAGTTCGCCCGACCCGCTTGATTTCAGCAAGTTTCAGGCAGGTGACTTGTATGCGGATACCAGCATTTTCACTGACGGCGATGGCAAGGAACGACCGTCATACCGCGTGCCGCTCACCCAGCAGTTTGATAAGACCCGCATGACCGTGCGTGATGAAGTCACCATGGAACGCGTGCTGGGGCCAGCGCGGAACAGTGGTGAGCAATGGGATGCGTGGAGCGCCATGTGGAGCACGCTTGATCCCGTCACAAAGTTGCCACGTCCAATGTTTGAGTCTGTGACGGGAACCATTGATCATGGCGTGGTGCGCAATGAATGGGCTCGCTACGACATTGCTGCGTTGGTGCGTGCCGATCCGACCCGCTATGTTCCGATCCTGCGCGAGCGCGTGCGCCTGCTGTGCGGCGCACGTGATAGTTACTACTTGGACCGCGGTGTGCAGGGGCTAAAGGATGCACTGCAAGCGGCCATGGCTTCTATGCAGGCGACCGGACAGATGCTTCCGGTCGGCCCTGGATATGTAGAGATTGTTCCCGAAGAAACTCATGACACGATGGGAACCGCCAGCCGCCTGCGTTGGAATGCGGAGATGCGGGAGTATCTGCATGCACGCAAGTTGGATTGACACAAGGAAACACACCAATGAACATCACTGGATCCATACGCGCACTTCTTGCAGCCATACTGCTTTGCATTGCTGTGCCAACTCAGCAGGCCGCTGCGCAGTTCTGGTTTGGCGGAGGGCCAGCCCGCAATCCGGTATTGGCGAGCAAGGACCTTGAGGAAATCCTCGACTCTGCTGGCCTTGATGATGGGCAACGGCAGTTGGCCGCGTCCATGTTTGATGATGCGCAATTGCCCATGTTTGCTGCCAAGCGCCGCTTTGATGATGAGATGGATCGCATCGGCACGGCAAACAATGACGAGAAGACCACCGCAGCCCAGCAACAGGCACGCCGCGCGCTGGCGCAATCGATCATGGAGTCGATGGACAGTTTCTTCCAGTCGCTTGCTGCGGTGGCGCGACCGGAACAGCAGAGTGATCTGCAACGCGAGCACTTGGCAGCCAAACGCCGTGCCCTACGGGCAATGTTCGGTGGCGCGCTGAGTGACGGAGCCATCCAGTGGGACGTGGAGCGATGTATTGCGGACGCGAAACTTCCGCCTGAAGCCCGCAGCGCTGCATACCGCGCACTTGGTGAATATCGGCAACGACTGGATGCCATATTTCCAAAGTTGCTCGAGGCCGTACCCGATGCATCGCGAGCAAATGGCCGCATGGAGGCGGTCGCTGGTGACGATGGCGTCACGCGATTTCAAATGGGAAGCAACGCCGCTTCCGAGGCATCCGCGCGCGAATTCCGCGAGTTGCTTCAGGAAATCGGTGCGGCACATCGCGATGCATTACAAGCGCTCGAACAGGCTCTGCCGGCGGACCAACTAGCCGCACTACGACTCAAGTGTCTTGGACACCTGTGGCGCCGGACTGGAATGGATCCCGACTCGCCAGCACGGGTCATAAAGCAACTGCTAGCAGCCGCCACTGAACCGGAGGCACGCGCTGCCATTGAAGCAGTGCGTAGTACTTGGATGGCTCGTTGGTGGGTCGCCAGTATGCGTATGGCCGCGGCAGAATCTGGCATGCCACGAGGATTGTTTGCCGAGTTCAATACGACGGCGAAAGATCCGGCCGCCGCTAAGGCGCAGGCAGAATTCGACGAGGCAAGCGAAGAACGGCGTGGTATTGACCGGGATACATGGAAGACGCTTATCGGCGTTGACCCAACGCGACGTGAGTTCTATGAAACGCAGGCAAGTGACGCGGCGAACAAGAGTGGCAATCGGTTCATGTCTCGCGCGCTGCCAAAGGAGGGCGCGCAGCAGGATGCCGTGCAGATGACAAGCGCGGTCAGTGTTGGGGCTATATCGTTTGCTGAATCGGGGAGTGACACGCCCATCGATTTCAGCGCCATCGCGGAAATGACCAAGGGTGCGCAATCAGTGAGTATTTCGGTGACTGCCAGCGCTGATGGTGACACGCCCGGACCAGTGGTGATTGCGATGGAAGGCGATGGTGGAATGTTGTTTGATGGCACGTTTGGTGACACCTTCGGTGATGGAATGACCTCTGGAATTGAGTTTTCGCAGGACGGGTTTACCGGAGATTCGATGGCAGGCGCGGGCATGTCACTGGCACTGGCGGCAACTGCCGAACGCGTGCGGGCACTGGCTCAAACACTGGGTGTTGCTGCTGACCACGCGGCTCTTATCCCAATGATTGATGACTATCAAGCAAAGTGCAACGCCTTGAAGGACCAATACGGTGCACGTCTCGGTACTGCGGTACCGGGCGTAGCTATGACCTTTGATCAATCGACGTCTGAGGCGCCCATCGATCAGATTCGTACTGGTATTGGGATTGTTGATGCTCATGCCGGGCAACTGGCTTTGGAAGACGACGGATTGCTTGACGGAATTGCCTCGCTTGCCGGGGCAAGCGAAGCCGTGACGCAAGCGGTGCGAGCGGAGCGCGCGCGAGAGCGGATACGGAGCATCAGCTATCCGACCATGCCCGGACTGAATTGGCCCGCATCACCGGTTGTTCGCCTCGACCTGGCGGGTTGTATCCGGACATCAGGGATTGTTGACCCACAACGTGCGGCCGCGATGCAGGCATGGGTGACCTGGTCACCCGCGGCACTGGCGGTGCAGGAACAGCTGCGCGCGGAGGCGCGGTCCACGGCAGCGGAGGAGATTGAGGTACTGCGCGCGCTGAGCCAGCAATGGAGTGGCGCGCAGACCCTGGAGGTTGGGGTCGCCATGACCACGGAGGATCCGACTACTGAAGCCCGTGGTCAAGTGAAACGTTCTGCGGAGCTGATGGCGCAGCGTGAAAGCAGGCGGCAATCGCTGTTCGATCAGGCGCTTGCGGGGCGCGATGCGATTGAGGCGGCACTGTCACCCGAGGCGCGGGCTTCCTTCCACGACGCGTGGTTGCGGGCGGCGGCACCGCAGGCGTACCGCGATGGGCGTGATGCGATGACCACCCTGGATGCTGCGCGCGCACTCCCCGACGTGACAGACACACAACGATCGCAAATTGATGCCTTGCGAGGCGAGCAAGCGGCGCGGCACCGCGAACTCTGCGATCGGCTCGCGGGTATCGCAGTCACGGAATTGGTTGGGCCGTCGATGGCATCCGGTAACGACCGGAAAGCAAAGAAGAAGGAGCCGCGCGCTTCGATGCAGGACACACGATTTGAGCGATCAGAACTCAACGCGCGTTCGCTCCGACGATTGAAGTCGATTCTGACGGACGCGCAGGCGCGGGAAATCCCGGCGCTCGCCAAGACTTCGTCGAAGCAGGTGCAAGTAACCGCACCGGGCGCCAATGGCGCGAACGGCGCCAATGATGCACATGGCGCGAACATCACGAACTACGAAATAAGCACCAACGGCGCAGGACTCAGCCCCGCGCCCACTCCGCCGGCACCGGCCCCGAAGTTGCCGTAATTCGGCTGTGGATGCCACCGCGGCCCTTCCACTCGGTGATCACCTGCATCCATACTGGCTTCATCGCTACGGCCAGGTCGTCGCGCATGCGATTGGTGACGGCTTCGTAGAAGATCCCATCGTTACGGAAGCTCTGGTGATAAAGCTTCAGGCTCTTGAGTTCGACGCACACCTTCGCTGGCTGATAGCGCAGGATGATCCGCCCAAAGTCCGGATGCCCAGTCTTTGGGCATGTTGAGGTGAACTCCTCGTTGACGTGCTCAATGATGAACGGCGTATCGGATGGGGCTGGGAAGCACTCAAGTAGTTTCGGGTCTGGCATGCGGGAAGCGTATGCGCTCAGGCGCGGCGCGTCCTGCACTGACCCCCAAGTGCTTCACGGGGAGTAGGTTCGTAGCAGCTTTTCCACCTGGGGCTGCGCCGGCTCCACGGCCAAACTTTGCTCGAATGCGCGGCGAGCCTCTTCACGGGCGCCGCCATCCAGACGGTCGCTTAATAGCCAAGAATTGAGCGCGCAGACGCCAACGCCATTCCATGCCTTGATACTGCGTGGATCCTGCTCCGCTGCCGCGCGGTACGCCACGATGGCGCGGTCATAGTCCGCAGCGCGAAATGCCAGCCAGGCAGCGCGCTCGCTCGCGACTGCGGATGGCCAGCGGCGCGCAAACTCGCTGCCAGCGCTTGACGCCTCCGCAAATCGGCTCTCGGCGGTGTACGCAGCGATCAGTCCGTCCATGGTGCTCTCGGAAACTTCGCCGAGTGACACTGCCTCCTCAAAGGCAGCGCTGGCCTCAGCCACGCGACCGGCAATCAGGTACGACCGCGCTACTCGCGACCACACGTCGGCATCGGCGCCGGCATCCGCTGCCAGCCGTTGCAGGAATGGGATGGCTGCGGAGGCATTGCCAGAACGCTCCAGTGCATCGGCTATGCCGGCAATGGCACGCATGTCGTTTGGTGCAAGTACCAATGCTTGGCGGAAGCAACGGACCGCGTCATCATTGCGCTGTGCTGCAAGATGTGTGCGCGCGAGACCGATGTGCGCATCGACGTTGCGCGGATCAGCTTGAATTGCTGCTTCGTAGGAGCGCTGCGCGGCGCGGATATCACCCTGCTCCAAGGTGATCGAACCGACGGCAACCTGCACGTCCACCAAACGCGGATTTTCAGCGAGTAACGAGCGGAATTCCACAAGGGCTTCTTGATAATCCCCGCGGTCTGCAACACCCTGCGCGCGCCGAAG
>JBIKZY010000136.1:0-5849 GCA_044354475.1 Phycisphaerales bacterium | reverse complement strand
CCGCCATGGCACGTTCCTTTCTCGGCTCGATGCGATCGACCGCCGCTGGATCTTCTTGATGATGGCGCTGGCCGTTGCTGGCCCGATCATCTGGGTGGGCATCACTGGTAAGACATTCCCAGAAACGCCAACACCCGCAGTGCAGGGCGCGTTCGACGCTATTGAACGATTGCCGGAAGGCTCGCGCGTGTTGGTCTCCTTTGACTTTGATCCCGCTAGCGCCGGCGAATTGCAGCCAATGGCAACCGCCATCATCCACCATTGTGCGATGCGCAAGTTGCGCATCTGTGGGATGACCTTGTGGGCGCCGGGCGGTCCGCTGATCGGTGCAACATTCACCGATGTGATCGGCAATGATCCAACCTATGTGTACGGCGTGAACTTTGTTGACCTTGGCTATCAATCCGGCAACGAGGGCGTGATGAAGCAGGTGGGAACCGACTTCCCCCGTGCCTTCCCAAGTGACGCACGCAGCACGCCGTTTGCGCAGGTGCCGATGCTCAAGGACATCCGCAAACTCACTGACTTTGATCTCCTTGTGAGTGTGAGTGCTGGATATCCAGGTTCAAAGGAATGGATTCAGTACGGCGTCTCGCCAACGATGACTGGTGGCAAGCCGCTGCCCTTTGTTGCCGGTGCCACTGGTGTGCAGACTCCACAACTCATTCCGTACTACCCCGGTCAAATGGCTGGCGTGTTGGGTGCCATCAAGGGCGCTGCGGAATATGAGTCGCTGGTCAACACCAAATTGCGTTCGATGGATTCCGGAAAGCCGATCGCACCGAAGTTCCAAGAGGCTCAGCGCCGCATGGCACCGCAGTTGGTGGCGCACGTTCTGATGGTGGGACTGATTGTGGTTGGCAATGTGATCTTCTTCGCGGGTCGTCGCAAGGGAGCACACGCATGAGCACCATGGGATCCACCGGATCACCGTTGAATGACCCCGCAGTTGCGCGGCGCGCGCATCGCATGATGCTGGCGGTGCTGGCGGTGATCGGCGTGCTGTTGGTGGTGCGCTCGTTCATCGGCACGACGGTCGGTACCGGCGAGGCCGCGCGCAACACGCACGGCTTTGGCATGGTCTATGTGGAGCGCGCCGAGCAAGGATTTGTGAGTGAGCGCGTCACTGAGACTGGTAAGGATGGCGTAGCGGTAGAGGTCACCAAGTGGAAGCCGGTTGCTCCTGGCCAGAAGCCAGAAGTCTCTTGGACCAACTGGAATGAGACCACTGGCGATGCATGGGCCACCGCTTCGATGAAGGACTCTGCGCAGTCGACGATTGAAGTGAGTTGGTCGCGCACGGTGGGCGTATGGGCGGCGGCGATCATGACGCTTTGCGTATTCAGCTTCCTGTGGCGCGACAATCCGGGGTACAAGTTGGCGGAGTCGGTGGTCATTGGCGTCAGCGCGGGATATTGGATGGTGGTGGCGCTGTGGGACACCTTGGTTCCGAAGCTCGTGGGTGCGCTCGCGCCGGGGTGGACGAAGACGAACCTGATGCCATCCTTTGACGCCGTCGGCGTTGACTGGTGGGCGCTGGTGCCGCTGGGGCTCGGGTTGCTGCTCCTATGCAGACTTTCGTCGCGCGCTTCATGGCTCGGCGTCTTCCCGCTCGCTTTCATCGTTGGAACATTTGCCGGTCTGAAATTTGTGCAATATGTAGAGGCGGACTTGGTGGCACAGGTGGCAACCATGTTCGACCCACTGGTAGTGGTCAAGCATCAGGCAGCAGTCGGCGCAGACGCTGCCACGATTGCCGCCTCGCCCATCGATTGGGCAGGAAGCGTGGGCGCCTCGCTCGCAGCGACCTTGATATTTGTGGGCGTGCTTACCGTGCTTGCGTATTTCTTCTTCTCCGCTGAGCACAAGGGTGCGCTGGGTCGCACCGCCAAGGTGGGCGTCTGGTATCTCATGATCACCTTCGGAGCCAGCTTCGGGTTCACGGTCATGGGCCGCATCGCGCTGCTTGCCGCGCGCTTTGAGTTTGTGTTTGATGACTGGCTGTGGCTGATCGATCCGGCTGGGAAACACTAGAACTGCCGAGCGATTGATTTCAACGCCGATCCCGCGCCAATGCCGCGGGCACCGATAAGTGCTCGGTGTTTCTAAACCATTTCTGAACGCAATTCGGTGTGTAAAGCGCCTGGGCGATCCCTTCAGGCGCACTAGTGTGCGCGGTTATGAAGTCCGCTCGCACCATCATCTCGGCGCTCGTCCTTGCCGGCGTTGCCATTGGGATCTTGGGAGCCAACGCTTCCGATCGATTTATCACCAACACACTGACGCAGCAGTGGGAACCGATCTTTACTGGCACCGGAGATCTGGCGCCTTCTAAGAAATTGTTGCGCTTCACAACAAGCGGCGGAGTGGATCCCATTCCGGATCCGCTCTATGGCGCGTCAACGTGCACCTGCTACATCGCGGAGTTCAGACTGCCGCGCGTGACATGGACCGTGAGCGTGGACGCGAAGCAGGCGATTGCAGCGTCAGCACTGCCGCGGGATTCTGAATTCCTGACATACATTCGATCGGTGCAACAGGACTTTCAGTTCCCGGTCGAGCGCCGTTACGAATTCTGCATGTACGTCAAGGTGACGCCCGCTGGCTCGGCGATTGGTTACTCGGCGTTTCAAGTCACCATAAACCTCTTCACCGGAGAGTCGGTTCGAGTGGAAGTGGCGTCCAATGAAGTTGCGCTCCCAAGTTCATCGAAGAAGTTCTCAGGAAAGCTTGTGTATTCGTACAACCCAACCAACGACCTGCTCACCATGCAGTTTGGCAGGAATACCCTGACCATCCCGGGGTACGTGAACACGTTCCTGCCGAGCAAGGATGTGTTCTTCTGGCAGCCGGTGGTTGGTATTGGGTGCTCCGCCAATTACCAGTCGGCTGATCCGCCGGTCACAATTCAGCCGTTCACCTTCGGGAACTTCCGGGCATCGAATTTGACGCTGCCAGGCCAGAGTCCCGAGCCGATTCGGTGAGGCGCAGCCCTGCCAGGGCGCGTAACTAGAATCTCGGTATGAGCTCTACGGTCCCGGTCCTTGGCATCACGATGGGAGATCCCCTGGGGATCGGTCCCGAGGTGATCGTCAAAGCACTGGCTGACCCAGCGATTCGGCGGATGGCGAACTTTGTGATTTACGGTCGTAATGAGACGCTGCTTGCGGCGGCTGATCGCGCGCGCGTTGGTCTTGATTGGTTTCGCGTTGATGCAGCAAGTGAACGTGCTCAGGATGGATCAGTACTGCAGCCATTGGTGCTTGATTACACGTCCGAAGGTTTGCTTGATTCTTCGCGCCCCGGACCGACGCGATTTGGTGGACTACTTTCCAAAGCATTTGTTGAAGATGCGATCACTGACGCGATGCGCGCGCCGAATGATCCGCGCCGGCTTGATGCCGTGGTGACGGGTCCGATCAGCAAGGAGAGTTGGTCGATCGCCGGATTCAAGTGGCCAGGGCACACGGAACTCTTTGCATTCCGCACTAAGTCAAAACGGCATTCGATGATGTTTAGTTCGCCGCGCTTGCGAGTGGCGCTGGCAACGGCGCACTTGCCACTCATGGATGTTCGCAATGTGTTGACCATTGGCAAGGTCTATGACCCGATTGATCTTGGGCATCAATTCTGCAAGCAATTGGGCATTGCCAAGCCACGCATTGCGGTATGCGGCCTGAATCCGCATGCGGGCGAGAATGGGATGTTTGGTGACGAAGAGGGTCGCGTCATTCGCCCGGCGATTGAAGCTGCGCGGCGGATTGGTATTGATGCCAACGGTCCGTTCCCTGGTGATACGGTGTTCATTGCTGCCGCGGCGGGCGAGTGGGACTTGGTGGTGGCGATGTATCACGATCAGGGGCTGATTCCTGTGAAGCTCCTCGGTTGGGACAAGGCCGTCAATGTCACTGTGGGATTGCCGATTGTTCGTACCAGCCCCGATCACGGCACCGCGTTTGATATTGCGGGGCAAGGTCGCGCGAGCGAAGGCAGCATGAAAGCGGCTATTGAACTTGCGGTGCGACTGGCTGCACAGCGTCGCACGGACTGGTCAAGTCCACACCCGCGCGGGCTTGGACAACCGGGGGTTGCTGGTGATGCCGGCGCGATGGCTGCGACTGACGACGATGACTAATGAGTGATAGGGGCGCCGCCGCGGGAAAGCAGCGGGCGCGGCTTGTTGCGCGGGGCCGCCACCTGCAACTTAGGCGGGCTCCCAGCCTTCGGGTGCCATTTCAAACTTGGCAAATTCGAACGCGGGTGCCACCACGCATCCCACCAATGTCCACGCGCCGCATGGGCGCGCTGCTTGCCACCAACCGCGTGGAACGACGGCTTGCGGTTGTTGTCCGGCGGCAAGATCGTTGCCAAGGATGATGGATGTTCTTGATTGCGCGGTTGGACCAGCGATTTCAAGTTGCAACGGATCGCCGTCATGGAACAGCCAGTGTTCATCGGCGTCGACGCGGTGCCAGCGGCTTTGCTCACCGGCAGACAGTAGGAACAGAATGCACGTGCTCGCGCCGCGTGGGGCATCCGGCGCGCGAAAGGTCTCACGAAAGAAACCGCCCTCGGGGTGGCGAACCAACCCGAGAGCGGAAATCATTTCTTCAGCGGTATGCCGCGTGGACGGCGCGTTCATTGAGCGTGGAACACGATTATCCATGCGCGCTTTGGTTAGCGAATCACAATGGTGCTTGATTCACCGATGAGTTCATAGACCACTTGCACTTCAGCGTCGCCAAGTCGGACGCAGCCCATCGACATTTGCTTGCCGATCGATTGCGGTTCCACGGTACCGTGGATTCCGTAGCCAGTGAACTTGATGGTCTCAGGTGTTGTGCCTTGCAGACCGATCCAGCGTTCGCCGATCGGATTCTTCGGATCGTTAGACTTGAACTTCTCACCAGTGCGCGGGTTGGACCACTCTGGATCAATCAGCTTGGAGCCAGTGCGCACTTTGAATGTTCCCACTGGAGTGGAGTCATTGGTGCCGACGCCGCATGGGAAGCTGGCAACCATGATGCGCTCCGAGCCGGTGCCGGCATAGACATTGAAGCGGTAGTCAGCCTTGATTACTTCGCCATCGAATGGTCCGTGGGCAAGCTTCAGGCGCATGTCGGCGCGCAGGGCTTTTTCACTGGCAATTTGGTTGATGCGCTGAATGAATCGCCAATCGATGGCAAGCTTTTCACGGTTGGTGATCCGCGCAAAGCTGTCGCCCTTCTTCACCACGTAACTCTGGCTAGCAATATCGCCAGGAACGATGTTGGGTGAGAAGAACAGCGTGCTCGCCAGGTTGTTGATGCCTGTGTATGCCTGCGTGCGCTCGGTGGAGCTAAGTGCATTTGAATCAAGGAGCCGCGTGAGTTCAACGCGGGCGCGGATCGGATCAGAAGCGATCATGGCGTTCGCTTGCTGGAGTCGTTGCGCTGCGTTGCCTAGCGTTGCTGCTGGCGTCGTTGCTGGAGTTCCGGGTGTACCGGCAATGCCCGCGGTCGCTGCGCCGGTCACGGCGGACTGTGCAGTGGCGATCGACGCGGTGGTAGCGGTGCCCAGCGGAGCGGTGGGAGTAGCGGTGGCGGTGTTTGCATCCGTGGTGACGGCGCGCGCATTGATTGCCGCGTTGATGTCGGCCGCGGTGGCATTGACGACGATGGTGCTCGGTTCGGCTGTTGTGACAGCTGTTGCCGCATCAACGATCAGGGGATCGGTAATGGCAGCAGCAGTTTCAGATTTCACCTCCGGACTTTCGCTCTTGTGCGTCAGGAACCATCCTGCAGCAGCGCCGCCAAGTCCAATCGCCGCAACGGCGATGAACAGCGAACGCATCCCCTGGGCATTGCGAG
>JBIKZY010000027.1:0-22212 GCA_044354475.1 Phycisphaerales bacterium | reverse complement strand
GCGATGACGTAACCACTTGTAATGTATGGATTAACGTGCGGCAATTCGCGTTTTATGCACTGTTTCGTTAGAATGCCCGTCTATGCCAAAGGTGACCTCCGCTAGCGCCTCGCGCGCTGGCTCCAAGACGGTTTCCCGCCTCGCACCCGTAAAAAGCGCCACCGCTAAGACAAGCGGAAACGGCAAGTCGAAAGTTGTAGCGACAGTCACAGTGAAGTCAGCGGCCAAGGGGAAGACTGTTCCGGCGCTGAAGTCTGTATCGAAGCCGGTAGCGGCTGCGAAGCCGACGTTAACGGCGAAAGTTTCGCTGGTAGCCAAGGCGGCAGCGACGGTCGTTGCTGCGAAGCCCACGGCGACTGCGAAGACCACGGCAACTGCGAAGACCACGGCAACTGCGAAGCCTGCGGCAACCGCCAAGACCACAGTAACCGCCAAGACAGCGGCACCAACAAAGTTTGCACCCGTCACCAAGACGGTTGCTGCCAAGGGTTCGACGCCTCCGGCAACAAATCTGAAGGTGTCGACCACCACGGTGACCAGCAAGACCACCAGTAAGCCGGCCGCCGCGCCGCGGACGCCGTTCACGCTCACGCCCAAGGCGCCTGTGACTGTTGAGCCCAAGCCTGCGGCGGTGTTCGAGTGCCCGAAGCCGAACGAAATTACCTCCATCATGATGGCCACGCGCTACTTGATGGCGCGCCCAGACTTTGAGCGGCTCCGCCCCGCCAAGTACGGCGAGGAGACTTTCAAGCTTGATCGCATGCACAAGCTGATGGATTTGCTTGGTAATCCGCACCAAAAGATCAAGACGGTGCACGTTGCAGGAACCAACGGCAAGGGCAGTACTGTGGCGATGATCGCTTCAATGCTGCGCGCCTCCGGCTATGCGGTGGGCGTGTACACCAGCCCGCATCTCATCGATATGCGCGAGCGCGTGCAGATTGACGGGAACCTGATTCCGAAGAATGACTTCGTGGACACGGTGCGCTCGGTGGCGAAGGCCGCGGAGAAGTTGGGCGAACAAGCGACATTCTTTGAATTGATGACCGCTGTGTCGTTCGCGTATTTCGCGCAGCAGGCCGTGGATATTGCGGTGGTTGAGGTGGGGCTTGGTGGTCGACTCGACTCAACCAACGTCATCACGCCGCTCGTCAGCATTGTGACTTCGATTGATCTTGATCACACCAAGCTGTTGGGCGGAACCAAGGCACTGATTGCTCGCGAGAAGGCGGGCATCTTCAAGAAGGGTGTCCCGGCGCTGTTCTTCGAGCAGGATCCCGAAGTTGATTCGGTGATGCGCGAAGTGGCACAATCTGTTGGCGCTGAACTTCGGATTGTCAATAAGGACATTGAGTTCTCCAGCCGCTTCTGCGTTACCCCTGACCTTGGGCCGCACACGCGCGTGTGCATGTACACCAAGAACAGTCGCCTTGAGCATGTGCCGGTGCCGCTCCAGGGCGAGCATCAGGCCAGCAACTGCGGGCTTGCGCTTGCTGCTGTTGATGTGCTGAAGAACTTTGGCTTTGAGTTGTCTGAGGACAAGCTGACGGCCGGACTTGCGGCCACCAAGATCCCTGGGCGCATGGAAGTGGTTTCGCACCGTCCGCGCGTTCTCTGTGACGGAGCCCACAACCCAGCGGCGGTGAATGCGTTGATGCGTTGCGTTGGCGCGCATGTTCCGTACGACAGCATGGTGTGCGTCTTCGGTTGCTGCGCAGACAAGGACATCGCGGAGATGATTGACAAGGTGAATCTTGGCGCCGACAAAGTGATCTTCACGCGTGCGTCCTCGACGCCACGTGCTGCGAGTCCGGAAGATTTGCAGAAGCTCTTCCAAGAGCGTTCCGGCAAGATGAGCCAAATTGCGCGCACCGTTCCTGAGGCCATCGACATGGCGATCCGCGGCGTGAGCCGTGAGGACCTGATTTGCGTGACCGGCAGCTTCTATGTTGTCGGTGAGGCCTTGAAGTACATCTCTGAGAAGAAGTAAATCACTGCCTCGTTAGAGGACGATGTTGACCATGCGGCCTGGCACAACCACCACCTTCTTTGGTGGTGTCGCGCCCAGGTGCGGCACAACTTGCGGGTGCGCCAGTGCCATGGCTTCAATCTCCGCCGGACTTGCTGCCGTCGGCACCATGATCCGCGCGCGCACCTTGCCCTGAACCTGCACGGCAATTTCCACCTCGTTGTCCACCAACATCGCTGGGTCGAACGCCGGCCATGGCATTGCTTGTAGACCGCCCGCTACGCCGAGGCGCTCCCCCATCTCGTCGGCAATGTGTGGCGCAAATGGCCACAGGACACATGCGAATCGCACCAGCTGATCGCGCGTCATGCCGCCCTTGGTGGCGTCGGTCATGTCGCTCGGGCGCGTTGCCGCATTCACCAACTCGATCATCGCCGCGATCGCCGTGTTGAAACTCAGACGCTCAATGTCCTCGCCAACCTTGGCGATGGTTCGATGCAATTGCTTCTCGATACCAACATCAGCGACCGCTGCACACAAGACATCGCCAGTGCGCTCGTCAACCGCTAGTCGCCACGCGCGCTGTAGGAAGCGGAACACACCAACAATATCGCGCGTGTTCCACGGCTTTGATGCCTCCAGCGGCCCCATGTACATCTCATACAAACGGAACGTGTCTGCGCCGTACTCAGCAATCACATCGTCTGGATTGACCACATTTCGCAGGCTCTTGGACATCTTGGCAACAATCTGCGTCACCGGTTCGCCCGTGGCTTTTTCCACGCATTGGCCTTCGCCACGATCTTCAACCTCATCGATCGGCACCAGCGTCCGGTCGGCGCGCTGGTACGCATGACTGGTGATCAGTCCTTGGTGGAACAGCTTGCCGATTGGCTCCGGGGTACTCACCTGACCAAGGTCAAAGAGCATCTTGTGCCAGAAACGCGCATAGAGAAGATGCAGCACCGCGTGCTCGCTGCCGCCAACGTACAGATCAACTCCGCCCGCGTGACACGTGGCTGCGTCATACGAAGTGGGCGCGGCAAACGCCGCTGCACCAGCACTGGGCTGCCCCGCCCCTTGCGCACTCTTCTTTCGCGACAACATCCAATACCGCTCCGCTGCCGGATCCACAAACGCCTGCGCATCTTTCGGCGAGCAGTAGCGCAGGTAGTACCAGCAACTTCCCGCCCAACCTGGCATGGTGTTGGTCTCGCGCACCACGGCGGTGTCAGCGGGCAAGAGCGCCGGATCGACACCCGCCGCACCAGCCGTCGTATGCGTCCAATCGCGCGCCTTTGCAAGTGGTGGCTGCGGCGTACTGCTTTCCACTGGTCGATAGTCAGCAAGCGGCGGCAATGCCACCGGCAACGCAGCCACCGAAACCGGATAGTGATTTCCTTCAGCGTCGTAGACCACTGGGAACGGTTCGCCCCAATAGCGCTGCCGACTGAACAGCCAATCGCGCAGGCGATAATTGATGCGCAATCCACCGATGCCCTTCGATTCAAGCCACGCAATTGCCGCACGTTTCGCTTCGGCGGTCGTCATGCCGTTCATCGAAAGTCCACTCGCCGCGTTCGTGCTATTGATCGCACGCCCTTCGCCGCTGGTGGCCATCTCGCCGGTCCAGGCCACGCCCGCGATGTCGACAACCTGCAGCACCGGCAGCGCAAACTCCTTGGCAAATTCAAAGTCACGCTCATCGTGCGCAGGCACCGCCATGATCGCACCGGTTCCGTAGCCCATGAGCACATAGTCCGCGGTCCAGACGGGAATGCGCTCGCCGGTCGCTGGATTGACTGCAAACAAGCCAGTTGGAACGCCGGTCTTCTTCTTTGAATCTTGGCGATCGATGTCTGATCGATTCTTCGCCCACGCCACATATTCCGCAAGCTGCGCATCACCGCCGCGCGCCACCACACTCGCCACCAGCGGATGCTCCGGTGCGACCACCATGTAGGTGGCGCCGAACAACGTGTCTGGCCGGGTGGTGAATACGGAGAGGAACTCACGATCAGCGCTCGCCGAACCCTCCACTGCAAATCGAATCTCCGCACCCTCGCTGCGACCAATCCACTCCGTCTGCATGGTGCGCGTTGAATCCGGCCACTCCACCAACGCAAGGTCAGCAAGCAATCGATCGGCGTAGGAAGTGATGCGGAACATCCACTGCTTGAGTGGCATACGCACCACCGGATGACCACCGCGTTCGCTGCGGCCATCAATGATTTCTTCGTTGGCAAGCACGGTGCCCAACTTTGCGCACCAGTTCACGGTTTGCGTGCCCAGATACGCCAAGCGGAATCCATCGAGATACACCTGCCGTTCGCGCTTCGTGCACGCACTCCAGCGCTTGGTCACGCTGGCACTGGCGCCATGCGCAGCGGCGGTCGCACCACCCGCGGATCGCTCAGCGTTTGCCACCATGATTTCTCGATCTTCCTTGACGATCGCTGCCTCAAGTTCAGCGATCGGTCGCGCGGCTTTCGCCTTGGGATCAAACCATGCGCTGTACGCCAAGAGCCAAATCCACTGCGTCCACTTGTAATAGTCAGGATCGATCGTTGCAAATTCGCGGGACCAGTCGTACATGAATCCAAAGCGCTTCAACTGCCGGCGAAAGTTGTCGATGGCTTTCTTGGTGGTGACCTCTGGATGTACACCGGTCTGAATGGCGTATTGCTCCGCGGGCAGACCGAATGCGTCCCAACCCATGGGATGCAGAACGTTGAAGCCCTTCATCTTCTTGAAACGACAGATGATGTCGGTCGCGGTGTAGCCCTCGGGATGCCCAACATGGAGCCCCGCGCCGGATGGGTACGGGAACATGTCCAAGCAATAGAACTTGGGGCGCGACGCATCGAACCCTGGCTCACCCGGGTTCGGTTGCCGATATCCGCCGCCCGCTGCCTCAGCCTGCTCAAGCCGCGCCTGCCAGCGTTCTTCGGTGGCATTGGCGAACGCCGCCGTGTATCGGAAGGGCGTCTCGTTCGCGCCGCCCGGTGGCCCAGGGGTGCGCGCGTGGCCGTCGGTAGCGTTGTTCGCAGCAGACATAGGGGTCGAAGCGTACTTCAGGCGCCGTGTGCCCTACGATGCGCCGCAATGAAGTCCCCGGACGACGAGCCCCTCGACCCGCAGCCCGATGGCGACAGCGCGCCTGAGCCAGGCTCATCTGATACTCCGAGTCAAGATGGCGACCCTGAAACCGATGGCGATAGGGGCGCTGCCGAAGGTGCGGACGACGGCAATGACGACGGTAATGACGAGGGCACCGACGAGCCACTCGGCGAAAGTGCCTGGGAGCTTCCCGCGCCCGTCGCCAGCGCATGGGTCGGATTCTGGCCGCATCCCGATGCTCCAACGCGTGATGAAGTGGGTCGCGCGGTGGCAAGCTGGGTGGGCCGCGAAGTGGAGATGGAGTCAAGCGAGCCCGATGAAGACGAAGGCATGTTGTGGGCGCTGATGGTGAATATCCCGGGCGTGAATTCGCCGGTGGTGCTGTGGGCTGAACGCGCGCTCAATGCCGAACCAGGACAACTTGAAGACCCGGCCATGGCTGCCTGCAAGTGGGTGGTTGGCATGCAGACCGTGCTTGAGCCCGGCGAGGCGCACGCCGAATACTTCCATTTGATGGCGATGCTTGCCGGTTCGCTACCGGAGCTCACGGGCATATTGGATGTCTCCAACGCGCGTCGTTGGCCGCGTCAAGAAATTGAAGAGCAGTTTCTGGCCGCCGATGCAGTTCCGAATGACGAGAGCCTGTGGACGATTACCGCCGTTGCAACATCTGACGAAGATGATGTGCCGATGATGCTGTTTACCACCGGACTTTTACGCTGCGGTCTTCCGGAATTGGAGATGCTTGAAGTGCCTGCGCGTCACTCGCAAGCGGCTGCAATCTTGCTGAATCATGTGGCAAGTCTGCTGCTGGAAGCGCCACCGCCAGAGCCGGAGGAGCCAATCGAAATCGGTCCGGATATTTTCGTGACACTCATTCCTTGGCAAGAGTGCGCGCGGTACATCGCGGAAGAAACGCCGGGTTCAAACGCGTTCCGCGAGACCGCACGCGAGCAGGGCGACGGCTCGCTGATGGCGGTACGCGCAGTGATCTGTTCCGCTAAAAAACGCGGCAGTTTCAAGCAGCTTTGGGCGTGGCCAACGGAAATCATTGAGAGCATGGAAGCTGGTCGCGCGGTGTTGTACGCCAGCGAACATTCCGCTGCCGCCACGGAGCGTCGTGCGCAGCGCACCTGGCCAAAGTTCGCCACGGCGTTCGCAAGCGTTCGTCGCGCTGAGGAGCCCGATGTGTTGGCGCTTGCTTCCACAGCGTTCCAAGTGCAAGCGCCGCTCGGATCCGTCGATGAGCACGATCGCCGCGAACAGGGCTGGTTCACGGTGCAGCGCTTCGATCATGATGTTGTGGATGCGATTCTTTCCGAAGAGCCGGTGACGCGCCAAGATCTTCATGTTGGCGATGCGATCCGCATTCCGCGCGCCGAGGTCACTGATTGGCGCGTGTTCCTTCCGGAAGAAGTCTTTGGACCAGCGCGCAGCGATGCGTTGCTTGCAGCGGTTGATCGTTTACGAGGGCTCGCGTGAACATTCAGCAGCATGATGATCATGATGCGAGTGGCAACGACGCTGGGAACAGCGCGCCTGGTGGCGGCGCTGGTGACGGTCACCGTGCAAGCAGCACCGGTGGCCCGCAACAAAACGAGGCGGTGCCGCAACACCGGATGGACGCAAGCAGCATGCCAATTGCATGCGAAGCGCGTAATGAATTTGAAGCGCAATGCGTGCAGTCTGTACTTGAGGACGCAGGAATTCAGAGTGTGGTTGATCCTTCCGGTGTGGCAATCTTTGGATTTCCACTTCGTGCCGGTAGCACGGTTGTTCCAGTGCGCGTGTTGCCCGAAGACTTGAGCCGAGCCAAGCAAATGATTTCCGAAGCGCGCTGGGTGGGCAAGAGTGTCGACTGGGACGATGTGGATGTGGGCGAAATGCCGCCCGATGTCATTCGTATGCTCAGCCGCGCGCGGACCGATCGAGTGATCGGCCGCGTGATGATGGCAGTCGCGTGGATTGCCATTGCCACAGTACTAGCGAGCGTCGCCATTGGACTGGTGCGGTCCATCGCGGGGCGGTGAGTTGGTGGATTTGGTCACCAGAAACAGTGCAACAGATCGGAGAGATCATGCGAAGAATCATCATGAATGTCCTTGAAATCATGCGCGTTACTTGTGCTGCGGAGTTGTCCAAGGCTTGCCGCCTGAGTGCCTTGTCCGCCGTTGCCGCGTGCACTCTGCTCGCCGGATGCGCCTACACGCTGGATGGCAAAGTGGTGGAGGGCTTTGGAAGCGTGGTCATGGGCCGTGATAAGGATCCCGATGCGCGCAAGGGCGGGCTTGGCGGCGCCACTGTGGAACTCATTCGCGATGCCGGCACCATGAATCGAGCGGTTGCTGCGCGCGCCACCAGTGGTTCGGATGGTCGCTTCATTCTGGAAGTACCCGCATTCGGTGCGGGTTGGATGGACGAATCGTGGCAGATCCGTGTGCGGCGTAATGGTTACGAGAATGTGGAGAGCGAAGTGCAGTTGCCGGGTTCCACTTCCGGGCGCCTGGTCATTGTTGGAATGCACGCTGGAAAGAGTGGGCAGTTTCGCGAGCCGGACAGTTCGCGATCGATGATTGATGAGGCGAAGGCGTTCGAACCATCGCTTGGAAATATCCGCCCCTGACGTAGTCAACAACCGCCGATGCGCAGGCGCTACCACATACATCCTCCTGGACTTCTCTACCTCGTAGTGGTGGTGCTGGTGGGTCTTGCCGCTGCAAATCGGCCGAGCAATCTGTTGGTGTGGGTGTTTGCAGCCATGCTCTCTGGTGTCTTGCTCTCCGGAGTTCTCTCTGGTCAGCCACTGATGAAACTGCGCGCGGTGCGCACGATGCCCCGCACCGGGCGCGTTGGTGAACCGGTGATTGTTCGCTACACGGTCATCAATGAGTCATCGTTGTGGCCTTTGTTTGCGCTGTTTGTCCGTGAAATCACCACGATCCCTGGCTCGCGCGCCTTTGTGCAACATGTTGGCCCGGGCGAGCAAGTAACTGCAGAAACCGCATACTGGCCAAGTCGGCGCGGGCCGATGCGCCTTGAACGATTCCGCATCGAAACGGTATTCCCTTTCGGCCTAGTGATGAAGAGCGTTCGTTTCGATGATGCCAGTGAGTGCCTGGTACTGCCGCGCGTTGAACGACTGCGCCCCGGGGTGCTGGTATCGCTTGCTTCGGGCACTGTTGCCGGTCCGTCAACAAGTACGCGCTCCGGTCCGGGAAGTGATTTCTTAGGAATTCGCGAGTACCGCCCCGGCGATGGATTGCGGCACATTGCCTGGCGGCGCAGTGCATCGGCTGGCACACTCGCAGTGATCGAACGTTCCATTGACGCACCGCCGCGTATTCGAGTGGCACTGGATTTGCGGCGGTCGACTGACGCACTGCGTGTTGACCCCGCTGGTCGCACAGCGCGCGACTTGGAAGAAGACGCCATTGTCTTGGCCGCAAGCATTCTTTCGCACGCGCAGCGCGATGGATACGAAACCCGGCTTTGTGTCCTTGGGCTTCCTTCGCCGGCGATGCCTATGCGGCGTGGGCACTGGCATTTGCAGAAGGAATTGGCTGTAGTTGCGGCACTTGACCTTGATGCACCGCGCGATGCATCCGCCGTCCTGCCCGCTGAACGCGAGCGCGCCACCACGCTGGTGATTCATGTCGATCGTGCCGATATGCGCCTGGTTACCGATGGCGCCGTACATATTGGGGCCACGCAATTGGGCGCGCTGATTGCGCCGATTTCAACGCCAACGTTGGCGCCCGCCGTTGCAGCCGCTACACCGCCCACCTCTGCAATGTCGGCGAGCGACGGGCGCTCGCCTTCATCAACACCCGGAGCGGCATCATGAATGTTGCACTCCTGTTTCGGCGCGCGGTACTGCTCTTAGTGTTCCTTTCGATCGCCGCATTCGCTGCCAGCGAACGAAGCGGATGGGTGTTGGTCATCGGTGGATTGCTTGCCGTTGCCGCCACGCGCATCACCGACGGTCCGCGCAAGCGTCACTTACCCGCCTGGGCAATTCGCTTTGGGGTCTTTGTCGGCATCGGCTGGGGCGCTGTGCAATTCATGGCGCGCCCTTCGCCTGATGAGGCGCCGCGCATTGTGGCGTATGTGGTGCTTGGGGCATTGCTGCTCAAACTGTGGGACCGCAAGACTCCCAGTGATTGGCGACAAGTCATGGCGTTATCCATCGTCTTGGTTGTTGCATCTGCGCTTGCATCCGGTGACTTTCTTGTGGGCGTATTGGTGATCGGCTACGCGGTAGCCACTATCGCCACCACCATGCTCTATCACTTGCACGCCGGTGCAGCGCGCGCCGAGGATGACCGCCGTGCCGCCGCGTTGCGCCCGGGTGCACTTGCGCCCATGGAAGCTCCGCATGGCGCTGCACCGATGCGGCACTTGCGGCGTCTCGCCGGTGCCGGTGTCGTATTGGGCATTGTGCTCAGTGCTATGGTTTTTGTGATGTTTCCTCGTGAATCCGTGCTCGGGGGGCAATCTGGAAATCGGCAGAGTGGATTCCGCCCCGACATTTCCCTATGGAGCGCTGGTCGCGTTTCGCTTTCCTCGCGCGTGGCCATGACGGTGACACTTCTTGATCCGCGCGGGGCGGCTGGACCGTTGACATTGCCACTGCGCCTGCGCGGCGCGGTCTTGGATGTGTATTCCGGGCCCGATGGCAAGTGGCGTGGCAACACTACGCACTCTGGAGATCGCTCATACCAGACCGGACCTGCGCAGGGCTTTCAGTGGTTCGCTGCTGAGGCGCGCCTGGAGCGGTCGAATGTGTGGACGCAAGTAGTGGAGATGCGGTCGCTGGCAAGCGAACATGTATTCACTGCGTGGCTGCCGCTCGCGGTTGCCAGCGAGGAGCCACGATCATTCGTTCTTGATCCGCGAACTGCCGAAATCACCGAGGCAACCGCAGGTCTTGTCGGCCGTCCGCGCAGTTACAGCATTCGCATGCAGGGCTACCCGTCCGGTGCGTTAGCACGTGCGGTGGCGGGCGCCGCGCCGTCTGAGCTTGCGGAATTCCCCGTGCCCGAAGTGCGGGTGATCGCCGAACGGATTCTTGCCGATGCGGCGTTAGTTGATCTGCCAGACGAAGACGCCATCAAGGCCGATTCACAACTGAAGTGGGTGAGGCAACGGCGTATTGCCGCCATGTTCCAGGAGTACCTTTCGGGAGCAAAATTCGCCTACACCACCGACCTTTCTGCGTTCCGGCGCGTGGAAGGCCAGGATCCCATCGTGTTGTTTATGGAGCGTTACCGATTCGGTCACTGTGAATACTTTGCGTCTGCCATGGTGGCATTGTGTCGCTCCATCGGTATCGAAGCGCGCGTGGTCACTGGGTACATGGCCACCGAGTACGACACCGTTTCCGACCGCTATGTGATTCGTGAATCGGGCGCACACGCGTGGGCCGAAGTGCGCACGGGCGAATGGCAGTGGGGCACCTTTGATCCATCGCCAATAGCGGAGTTGCTTGCCATTCAACAAGCGAATCGCACTTGGATGGATAGTTTCCGTTGGGTACTTGATCCCATTGAGTTTGCGTGGAACAGCCAGTTTGCATCCTTTGACAGCCGCGCGCAGGCAGAGTTGGTGGAGCGGGTTGGCGCAGGCACACGTGGCACCGGCGAATGGATCTCGGAGCAGTCCAAGGAGTTGCTGGACGCCGCGAATCGTTGGTTTCGGCTGGGTCCAGCCGGCGCACTGTGGCTTGGTCTTGTTGGAGTCACGTTGGCGATCGCTACAACGGCGGTGTGGGTGGTGGGCGGCCGCGCGCGGCGAGTGGCCCGTGAACTGGGCGCCCGCAACGAGCGTTTCACGCGGCGCATTGCACTTGGTCGCGATGTGGCGTTCTACTTTGATTCGCTTGATGCCCTCGAGCGCGCGGGATGTGAGAAGCCGCGCAATTGCACCCCACGCATGCACGTTCAGGCAGTACAGCGCGTGAACCCGGCTGCTGGCCTGGCATTTGCAGCGGTAGTGGATCGATTTTATGAAATCCGCTACGGAGGAATGACGCCTTCGCGCGCGCAACGTGCGGCCGCTGACGCGTTGATCCCTCCCCTGCGTGCTGCATTGGCGCGCGGCTAGACTTCCCCGCAGCGCGGGCGTTCCGTCCGTCGCACCACAGGAGCAAGTATGTCCGCAGCACGATCGCGCACCAACGAGTGGAGACGGAGTCTGGAAGAGCTTTGCCAAAAGGGCGGGGCGCTGGAAATCGCGATTGCGCGTGATGACGCGCGTGGTCATGACTTGGTGTGGCGCCTACGCATTTTGGAAGTGCGCGACAGCGGCATCGTTGTTGAAAATCCGGGCGCGTTTGGCCGTTCGCTTCCGCTCCATATCGGTACGCGCCTGGTGGCGTTCATTGTCATTGGTCAGAATCGCTGGGAGTTCCGCACCGCGGTCACTGAAGAAATTTTGCCAGGCAAGTACCAAGACGCGCGCAACGGTGCAGCTCGATTGGCGCTGCCCGATCACGTGGAGCGCTGCCTTCGTCGGCACGCCCGCTTTGATGTTGGTCCGTTGACGCTGGCGCCAATTGATGTCTGGCCGCTCCTTGACCCAAAGACCGTGGTCGCTGCCGAGCGCGCCAATGAGTTGGCATTTGCCGCCAGCATCACCGGTGCGGTAACAGCAGAGAAGACCGATGAAGAAGCGATGCTCCCTCAAGTGGGGCCGCGCTTCACAGCGCATGTCGCCAACATCGGCGGTGGCGGCGCTGGCTTGATGGTGGATCCTGAGAATGCGGGCCTGCTTTCGCATCACCGGCTATTTTGGCTGCGTCTTGAGCCAAGTGACGGTGCAAGCGTTCCGATTGTCACCACTGCCAAGTTGGTGCACACGCATATTGATAGTTCGCAGCGCACTTACGCAGGTATGAGCTTTGATTTCAGCTTCAACCCTGGTCACCAGAAAGTAGTGGCCGAGCAGGTGGAGCGATCGATCAGGAATCTGGAGCGCCGACAGTCGCAGTGAGTGCGTGCGCAGTGCGCAGTAGTACCGCGCATTTGTGCAGGCTCTCTTCGTATTCGTGACGCGGCTGACTCTCCGCAACGATTCCACATCCAGCGCTGTAGCGCAGCGTCCCGCCGTCCGCACTCGTGTGATGCAGGGCGATCGTTCGAATGGCCACGTTGAGCGTTACCGCAGTTGGGGAAATTAAGCCAACCGTCCCGCAGTATGGGCCACGCGCAACGGGTTCCAGTTCATCGATCACTTGCATGGCACGAACCTTTGGCGCGCCAGTGATGGAGCCAGGCGGGAATGTGGCGCGCAGCATTTCAACCACGCTGATGTTGGGGCGAAGGATCGCTTCAATTTCGGCAACGCAGTGGTGCACCGTTTCATGGCTCTCCACTTTGCGCGATGCAGTCACGCGCACTCCGCCGGGAAGAGCGATGCGTCCAAGATCGTTGCGCATCAAATCCACAATCATGTGCAATTCCGCGGCATCTTTGCTGCTGGCCATCAATTCGCGTGGATCCTCGTGAAATGCGCGGGTTCCCTTGATGGGGCGGGTGATTGCACGGCCTGCCACGCGATCAATTTCAACAAACAGTTCTGGGCTCATACTCACCAGCGCGTGTGTTCTGGTTTCCAGATACGCGCCATAGCGAGGCCGGCCAGCGTGCATAGCGGCGCGCAGAATGGCACGCGGCGATCCCTGCCAGTGGGCAGAAAATCGCTGCGCAATGTTTGCCTGAAAGATGTCACCTGCGTGAATGAGTTCCACCGCGCGCGCAACCATTGATTCAAACTCCGCGCGGGTGATGTCAGACTCAAGGCTGCTGATCACTGCGTTACATTCGTCGCGTTCACCACGCTCGATGCGCTCGCTGATTGCTGCGACAAGTGCCGCAGCTTCCGCACTCATCTCCCACGTCTGTGTTTCGTGGTCGTAGACCAACCGAGCCTCGCAACATGCAAGTGTGGCCATCGGCCATCCGTCTGCAGGCGCACGGTGGCGTGGATACGCGCGCGGTTCGAACGCGCCGCCGAGTTCATACGAAAGTGCAGTGATCCATGTACCGCCATCGGTGGATGCAGCGTCGATCGCACGCAGTGCATCGTCGGCGGTCATGGCAGTCACCACCCGCGACGGTTCGGCAAGCACTGTCCAGCGTCCCCAGCGTCCATCCGCGGTTCCGGTTGCCAGCGCTGCCAGGGCGCGTTGGCGTGGCCAGTGCGCGAGCACGGTTTCCGGCGTGAATTTCCAGTGAAGCGGCTGCATAATGGGTTGGGCAGGTATTCCGCCGCTGTCGGATCGTAGGGGGATGCGCTAGTATGGGCGACCCGCATTTACACGCGGAAAACCCACATTTCGTGGCTCACCCCGTCGCGTTGATGGCAAGCCTCGATCCGATCGCAGTAATACACCTATGGGCAAGAACGGCAAGAAGAACGGCACGAAGGCATCGCAATCCAAATCAAAGGCAACGCCTGCTCCCAAGCAGATGGTTTATTCCTTTGGAAAGCGCACCGATGGCGACGGTACTCAGAAGGCACTGCTCGGCGGCAAGGGTGCCAACCTGGCCGCGATGGCGCTCATGGGTCTCCCGGTTCCGCCCGGATTCACCATCAGCACGGAAGTGTGCAATTGGTACTACGACAACGGCCGCCGCTTCCCGGAGAAGTTTGCCAAGCAGATGAAGGACGGCCTGCGCATCATTGAGAAGGAAGTCAAGAAGAAGTTCGGCGACCGTCGTGATCCGCTGCTAGTTTCGGTGCGCTCCGGCGCGCGCGATTCGATGCCGGGCATGATGGACACCATTCTGAATCTCGGCCTCAACGACATTACTGTCGAAGCGCTGAAGAAGGCCACCGGTAACGGCCGCTTTGCATGGGATTGCTATCGTCGCTTCGTGCAGATGTACGGCGACGTGGTGATGGGCGTGCAGAAGAAGAGCGAGATGGACCATGATCCGTTTGAGGAAATCATGGATGGCATGAAGCGCGAGTGCGGCGTGATGGAAGACACCCTGCTCACTGAGGAGAACCTCAAGGAGCTGGTGAAGCGCTACAAGGATCTGGTCAAGCGCTGGACAAACAAGAGCTTCCCCGACGATCCGATGACGCAGCTTGAAGGCGCCGTTGCCGCTGTGTTTGGCAGCTGGAATAACGATCGTGCCACTGTTTATCGCAACAAGTACAAGATCCCGCACGAGTGGGGCACTGCTGTCAACGTGCAGGCGATGGTCTACGGAAACATGGGCGAAGATTGCGCCACCGGCGTTGCGTTTACGCGCGATCCAGCCAACGGCGAGAACGTCTTCTATGGCGAATACCTGATCAATGCGCAGGGCGAAGATGTTGTTGCTGGTGTGCGCACCCCGCTGGCAGTTGCGTTGATGGCCAAGGACAAGATTCTTTCCAAGAGCTTCGCGCAGCTGGAGAAGGTCCGCAAGACGCTGGAGAAGCGCTTCGGCGATGTGCAGGACTTTGAGTTCACCATCGAGCGCAAGAAGCTGTGGATGTTGCAGACACGTAACGGCAAGCGCACCGCGCTGGCCTACGTGCGGATTGTGCATGACATGGTGAAGGAAGGGCTGATGACGCCCGAGCACGCCATGAAGAGCGCTGATCCTGAGGCCATGAACCAGCTCTTGCAGCCGGTCTTTGAGCGCAAGGCGTATGAGGCGGCTCGTACAGCGGGTCGCATCATGACCAAGGGTCTGCCTGCTGGACCGGGTGCTGCATGCGGCGAGATCGCCTTCAGCGCAAGCCGCGCTGAGGAATTGGCGCGACACGGTAAGCACGTCATTCTGGCGCGCATTGAAACCAGTCCTGAAGATCTGCGCGGCATGATTGCAGCCGACGGCATCCTTACCACGCGCGGCGGTGTTTCAAGCCATGCGGCGTTGGTTGCCCGACAGATGGGCAAGGTGTGCGTTGCTGGTGCCGGCGAGATCGTGATCGATTATCACAAGGGCACCTTGAGTTGTGATGGAAAGGTCCTGAAAGAGGGCGATTTCCTCTCCATCAACGGCACCACTGGCGAAATCATCCAGGGCAAGATCGACACTGCTGACAGTGAGTTGAAGCAGGTGTTGGTGGCTCGCACCATGAAACCATCCGAAAGCCGCGTGGCGCGCGACTTTGAGTTTGTCATGAATCTTGCGGATCGCTATCGCCGACTTGGTGTTCGCACCAACTCCGACACTCCGGAGCAGGTCCGTCAGGCCGTGGCGTTTGGTGCTGAAGGTATTGGTCTGTGCCGCACCGAGCACATGTTCTTTGAAGGCGACCGCATTGATGCGATGCGCGAGATGATTCTTTGCAAGGACACGCCTGGCCGTCAGCGTGCGCTTTCCAAGTTGCTGCCGTACCAGCGCGCTGACTTTGATGGCATCTTGCGTGCCCTTGAAGGCCGCCCGGCATGCATCCGTCTTCTCGATCCGCCGCTTCACGAGTTCTTGCCGCACACCAAGGCGCAGCAGCAGGATCTTGCGCACAAGATCGGCGTTCCTGTTGAGGACATTGAGCGTCGTGTGAACGAACTCCATGAGTTCAATCCGATGCTTGGTTTCCGCGGTTGCCGACTGGGCATTGTGTTCCCAGAAATCACCGAGATGCAGGCGCGCGCCATCTTTGAGGCGGCCGCGGCTGTTGAGAAGTCTGGTATTCGCACCAAGGTTGAAGTGATGGTTCCGCTGATTGCATTCAAGCGCGAGCTTGATTTGCAGGCAGAAACCATTCACCGCGTTGCACGCGAAGTCATGGCTGCCACTGGTCAGAAGTTTGATTACCAAGTGGGCACCATGATTGAGCTGCCGCGCGCTGCCATTGCTGCAGACCAGATTGCTGAAACCGCGCAGTTCTTCAGTTTCGGCACCAATGACCTGACGCAGACGGCGCTGGGCATGAGCCGCGACGACTCCGGCAGCTTCTTGCCTGGCTACAGCGAGCGTGAGATCATCAAGGACAACCCATTTGCATCGATCGATGTTGGTGGCGTGGGCGTGCTTGTTGACATCGCCTGCAAGCGCGGTCGCATGACGCGCCCGGACATCAAGCTTGGCATCTGCGGCGAGCACGGTGGCGATCCGGCCAGTATCCGATTCTTTGAGTCGGTGGGTCTGGCATACGTCAGCTGCTCGCCGTTCCGCGTTCCAGTGGCGCGCTTGGCTGCGGCCAAGGTGGCGGTGGAACTTGGAACTTCACCGAAGCAGGGCAAGGGTAAGGGCGCGAAGACGAAGTCTGCGAAGGCAGCGTCATCGAAGTCGGCATCCAAGTCAAAGCCGGCGAAGGCGAAGTCAGCAAAGTCGAAGCCCGCTAAGAGCAAGTCAGTAAAGGCTGGAAAGCGCAAATGAACCGGCCCCGCACCGCGCACCTCGCACTTGCGGTCACCGCGTCAATCGCGCTGATCGCTGGCGCGTCGTGCGCGGTGTGGCAGCCGCCGGCAGTGGCCAAGCCGCTCTCGGAGCCACGTTCGTACCAGGCGCCGTTTGCACCTGTGCTGCCGGGCCTTGCTGGTGCATCCGGAGCGTCCGGCGCATCCGGCAACGGACGCGCTGTGTCCCGTGTTGCGCTCGGTGGATCTTTGGAAAGCGGGGCATGGGCGGCCGCGCCATGGACCGAAGACTTCACAGACATCGAAGGCGCCGTCAAGCCAGCGCCCGCGTACCGAACGCGCGTGAAGATGCTGTGGGACGAGTCATTTCTTTACGTCGGTGCGGAACTCACGGAGCCAGACATCTGGTCCACGCTTGCTGTGCACGACGAGATCGTCTTTCACGACAATGACTTTGAAGTGTTCATCGATCCAAACGGTGACGGTCGTGAGTATTACGAGGTTGAAATCAACGCGCAGGGCACGGTATTTGATTTGTTCCTGCACCGGCCGTACCGCGAGGGCGCGCCCGCAATCCATGAATGGGATGTCACTGGCGCGTTCGCAAAGTCAGTGGCTTTCAATGGAACGCCCGATGATCCGCGCGATGTCGATCACTCATGGACAGTGATGCTGGCGATTCCGTGGAAGGCATTTGTTCCGCCGGTAGACGGGCGTATTGATGCGCTACCGACGGATCAACGTGCGTTCGGCGAGCGTGCTCGTGCAGCCGCCGCCCCGAAACCAGGCGAGACATGGCGTATCAATTTCTCCCGCGTGCAATGGCGCCACAATCACGAAGCGCTTGACGCTGCTGGTATGCGCCTTGCCACGCCGAATGCCGCGGCTCGTTCCGCGCCCGGCGGCGCTGAGCCGTATGCCAAACGCGCTGGTCTTCCGGAAGACAATTGGGTGTGGAGTCCGCAGTGGGCCGTTGATATGCACCTTCCGCAGTTTTGGGGTCGCGTGACATTCGTTCGCTAAGTGTTTGCATGAATGCGCGTGACGTGTGCGCTTCGTGCCTCAACCATCAGAGAAATCGAGCTCTCCATGCCTGAGAAGCGCAATCAAAAACGCCGAGCCACCGACCGCACTCCTGCCACAGTGCAGAATCAGCGTGTGGTCTTTGAAGATCTCGGGATCGACCGTGATCCGTCAAACATCTTTCATCAGACGCTTGAGCAGTTGCTCGCCGCTGCTGAGATTGTTGGGCTAAAGCATCATCATCAGCTGATCCTTTCGCAACCGCGCTCCGAAGTACAGGTGAACTTCCCGGTACTGATGGACGACGGCCAACACCGGCTGTTTCGTGGTTGGCGCGTGCAGCACAATTCCGCGCTCGGTCCATTCAAGGGCGGCTTGCGCTTCCATCCGGGAGTCGATGCTGATTCGATGCGCGCGCTCGCCATTCTGATGACCCTGAAGTGCAGCCTGTTGCGCCTACCGTTTGGTGGCGCGTACGGCGGTGTTGAATGCAGTAACCGCGAGCTCACGCGTGATGAACTTGAGCGCGTGACCCGACGCTTTGCGTGGGCGATCTCTGAGCAGATTGGCCCAGACCATGATGTTGTTGGCCCCGGAGTTGGCACGGACCCACAGGTCATGGCTTGGTTTGCAGATACCTATGCGCAAACCGGTGCAACGCATTCGCGTGCCGACGCGCACCGCGTTGCCACTGGTAAGCCAGTGGAAGCGGGCGGCATCATTGGCCGCGCCAGTGCCGGCGGGCTTGGCCTGGTGGAAGTGTTGCGCGAAATGCTTCCTGACATGGGGATTGACCCCAGTTCCCTGACCTTTACGATCGCTGGATTCGGCAATGTTGGCCGTTCGACAGCGCTGGCATTGTGTCGCTCAGGTGCCCGTCTGGTTGGCGTACTGGATCGAAGTGGAGCGGTGGTGAACCTCCGCGGCTTTGATCCCGACGACCTGATCGACCACCTGGACGTTCATGATTCGCTCGACGGCTTCCACGGTGGCGAGTGCGTTTCCGCAGCTGACTTCTGGAAGCTGCCATGTGATGTGCTCGTTCCTGCTGCGCTCGAACAGATGGTCACCAGCGAAGTTGCAGAGATTGTGGGCGCACGCGCAGTTGCCGAAATGGGCAGCGCGCCGGTGACGCCTGACGCGGACAGCATCTTCTTGCAGCGCGGCATTGAAGTATTGCCGGGCATCCTTTGCAACGGCGGCGGTGTAGCGGTGAGTTACTTTGAGTGGCTACAGAATCGCTCTGCCATCTCATGGACTGCAACGCAGGTGCGCGAAACGTTGGCTGAAACGATGATCGCCGCCTCACGCCGCGTGAAGCTGGCGCGGCACCGCTACGAATGTGACTTGCGCACCGCAGCCAGCTGCGCAGCACTCGAACAGATCGCCCGCGTTTACGACCTGCGCGGCATCTGGCCGTAAATAGGTGCCGTTCACCACTGTCCCTATTTAATCAGCCTCTGAGGCGATATCAGTTCAAGGCAGCGCTCGGGCAGGGCACCGCGTGATTTGACCTGATAGTGTTGTCTCACATGTCGACCGCCACTCCTTCTGAGGTGTGCCCTTGCTGCGGATTTGATCTACGTGCGTTGAGCAGTCCGGCGGATCGGTGCCCCGAGTGCGGGGCTGACGCCGCCATGCGCGTGGTGCGACCTCGGTATCTACTGATGCTCGCTGGAATCCCGCTCGTTGCGTTCGTTTTCCAGTAGATGTTGGCGTGGATATGGGGCGCGCGGTTACTAGCGCTCAATCCAGGGAATCCAAGCCGCGGTATCTCGCCCATGGGCCCCGAGACCACAGAGCGATATGCATTGAGCATCGGTTTCGTCTGGTCACTTGCCTTACCAGTAGTACTCGCCCTTGTAACGGCAATCGCGGTCATCCGTATCCGCGGCGCCACGTCGGTCGCATGTCGCACGGCGCTTGTGGCTGCAAGCGCATTGGCGTGGATCACATTGCTAGCGCATACCGTTGCTGACGGCACTTCGGACTCGAACACCACGGCCATCATGTCGGTGGGGAATGTGCTCCTGCGCGCGCAGTTCGCGTGGATGACGCTTGCGGTAGTAACGCCGCTCGCAATGCTGGCGCCGCAGCGGCTGATGCGCGCGCTCGCATGGATATGCGTCGCCATCGCCATCTTTGAGGCGCTGGTCGAGATTCGTTTTTACGTGAATGTCCCGCTGCTCTCAAAGATGGACTACGACGCCTCGACGCAGTTGGATTTGATCACTGCGTGGGCGTGCCGTATCTCCGCCGCGTTGTTAGTGGTATGGGTGTTAGTGGGCGCGTGGCTGATACCGGACGATGGCAAAGGCAGTCGATGGCGACCGGCGCCGCGGCTGCTCCGGTGGTGCACGGTGCTTGGCTGGGTACTTGTTGTCATCATGCCAGTCATGTGGTGGAGCGTCCGCGCTCCGCTCGCCGGATTGGGCTACTCCGCGTCCACTTGGATTCTGCTGGTGAGCCGATGGACCCTGACCCTCTTGGTGGGGGTCATGTGGGTGTTGCCAGTCCTGGCACTTGATGACCGCCGACTACGCCGCGCGTGGATCGCCGCGGCATGCGCAGCGATGGCATCCGTCATGTTGCTCGCCGGGCGCGACGCGCCTGAAGGAAGCCTATTCCCATGGACGCTCCCCGAGGTGCAGTATCCGGGCGATGAAGATGAGGTCGAGGGCGAAGGCGAGGGCGAGAGTGAGAGTGAGGTCGATACCGAGAACCCGGTAGACGCCACGAATCAGATCGATACCAAACTTAATAAGTGACTGGTTCGCGCTATCGGTTGAGCGATCTACCAGCAATTGGTAACCACCTATCGCGGCACGGATGTACTGATCTCCCCCGCCAACTCCGCCGCATCCGCCGGCGCGCTGCCCGCGTTCCACTTCACCCCGAGCCCGCTTCCATCCGCATACTTCGGAATGATGTGAAAGTGCACGTGCATCACCGCTTGATGCGCCGCGGCTCCATTGTTCTGTAGCACGTTGTAATCAACGCATCCCGTTGCCTTCACCACCGCTGCCGCGACGATGCGCAGCGCGCGTCCGAGCGCCGCAGCACTCGCGTCACTCAATTGATCGAGCCGTACGCGCTCCTCCTTCGGCACCACCAACACATGACCGCGCGACACCGGGCCGATGTCCAGAAACGCGATCACATGTTCGTCCTCATAGACGCGGTGGCAGGGAATTTCACCATTGATGATGCGCGTGAAGATGCTTGGCATAGAAGCAGTTCTATACCATGAGCGCCGTGCCCGCCCCAGAACGCCCGCATGTCCCCATTGAATCGTGGCCCGATGCCCTTGAGGCAACCGTGGCGAGCGCATGCACGCTTCTCCGCACCGTGATCGTCCTGCGCGAAACCGCTAGCACGCAAGACCATGCCCGTGCCGCCGGTATTCCCGTTGGCACGCTCGTCACCGCCTGGCGACAGTCCGCCGGCCGCGGTCGACTTGGTCGCGCCTGGGAAGACACGCACGCCGCCGGTGTTGCCGTCACCTTCGCGCTCCCCGATGACGCGCCGGAATCGCTTGCCATGCGCAGCGCCGTTGCAACCGCGCGTGCAGTCCGCAGCTTTCTGTCCGGCGACGCGTGCGGCATCAAGTGGCCCAACGACATCGTGGTGGACGGCCGCAAGATCGCGGGCATTCTGGTGGAACGCACCGCGGGCCTGGCGCTCGTTGGAATTGGCATCAATGTTGGCCAAGATTCCTTCCATGCAGATATTGATGCGCACGCCACCAGTCTCGCGCGGCTCGGCGTTCACACCGATCGCCTCGCCATGCTTGATGCGCTGACCCGAAGCGTGGACATTGCGTTCCAAGAGCCCATCGAGAGCATCTATCGGACGTACTGCACGCTCGACCGCCTCACGGGCCATTCCTGCGCCTTCAACACCCCCGCTGGAGGCGTCACCGGCATGGTTCGCTCGGTCGATCCGCGACTTGGAATTCAGGTGGAAACTGCGTCCGGAGTGCTTTTTCTGCCTTCCGCCACCACTTCGGTCGTTCCGGCGCATGCCGGCAGCCGATATGGTGGTGTTGATGTCACGCGTTGATTCCATCCCCTGCGACCGCGCCACCGCGGTGACGCCGAATACAACGCTCACCCCGTGCGCTTCCACACTCGCCTTCGCGTGCGGCCTGGCATTGTTTCTTGCCCCCGCCACCAACGCGCAAGATGTGCGCCGCATCTCCGCATCCGACAATCCCACATTGATTGATCAGAAGGTCGGCGATCGCAATTCGCTTTCCACATCGTCGCGCGTCATGCAGGTGGATCTTTCACCGCACGGATTCGAACGCCTCTACGCAGTGCCCGGTCGCGACGACCTGATGATGCGTACCAACGGTGCGCTCTACGCGGTGTTCAGCCAGTCGGCATACATCCGTGACCCGCAGAAGAAGGGTGCACTGAAAGCAGTCGTCCCCGCTGCCACAATCTTCTATATCGGCCGCCCTGATTTCCGCGTGATCCCCAGCACTGGAGTGCGTGACATCAACTTTGTTCATGACGATCACGGCGATTACTCCAAGAGACCATCCACCGCCATGACCAGCATGAACGGCGTGCAGCGGATTGATGGAACGCCGCTTGATGGACGCGCCGCAGCCGTGCAATCAGCGCGCATTGATGGTCGATTTGATGCGCCTGCGACTGCTAAAACGGTGCGCGCACCGGACGAAGATATTTCGTATCCCGCGCGCTCTCCTGAACCAATGGGTCCGCCATCGCCCGATGCGGTGGACCGATCGTCCACTCCTGTGCTGCGTGCCTCGCAACCTGGCTTC
>JBIKZY010000026.1:0-22306 GCA_044354475.1 Phycisphaerales bacterium | reverse complement strand
TTCGCTGTTCTGGACATGGAAGACCTCAAGTTCGCCAAGATATTGATTCCCATCAAGATCAAAGATGGTTTCGTCTACGGCCGCGTATGAACCGCCGCCGTATGAGTTACCGTTAAAGACCATCTGTGCATCGCAGAGCCGAACGCCGCGGTCATACCATGACTGCTCAACTTCCACCGTGTATTGCAGGTTCGCCTCATGGATGACGTTGTCACCGGGTGTTGCATCGCCGAGTGGTCCAGTGATGTCGAAGCCAACGTTATACAGGCCGTATTGGTTTGTATTGAGTGAAACGAATCCAATGATCGACATTTGAGTTGAGTCAAAGGTGGAAGATGTGAATGACTCAAAGTTAAAGATCTTGTCGTTGATTTGAACGCGACGATCATTCATAGACATCAAGCTGGCAAGGTTGAGAACTTCGCCGTTGCCGAGCACAATGATTGCGTGCGCGCCAGTGTTGAGGAGAAGCGTAGCGGCCGGAATGGCCAGTAGTGAGGTGCGAAGGGACATGTTCATCGTGATCTCCGTAAGAAAAGGGAAGGGTGATTCGAGCACTGTTGATCGATGCTGCAACGAGCAGTAGCGATATGCAGGGCGCGAGATGCACAGGATGCACTGTGCACTGCTGCAATTCAATAGTCGTGCACGTATTCAGCCAATCTTTGGCAAACTGACACTTGTGATGCAGGGAATGTTTCTGCATGGATGCTCATCCTGCAGTGCTTGACTTGGGTTGAGAAACAAAAGCACACGCGGGGCGCCGTGTGTGGCGCCCCGCGTGTTGTCTCCATCGTGTGTGGTTGCAGATCAGTTGCGACGTCGTCGTAAGCCGATGATGCCTGCGCCGCCGAGCAAGGCAAGTGCGCCTGGTGCTGGAACTTGGCTGAACTCCTGGCGGATGAAGGAGCAACTTGCAACGCCGTCAATGCCGTTTGCCAAGAACTTCATATTCTTGTTGACTTCAAACGCGCGGTATCCCGTGGTTCCATAGATGTCGCAGAAATCTACAGCGTCGACCAACTGAATGATTGCTTGGCTGTTCTGGATATGGAAGACCTCAAGTTCTCCAAGATATTGATTCCCATCAAGATCAAAGATGGTTTCATCAACGGCTGCGTATGAACCGCCGCCGTATGAGTTACCGTTAAAGACCATCTGTGCATCGCAGAGCCGAACGCCACGGTCATACCATGACTGCTCAACTTCCACCGTGTATTGCAGGTTGGCCTCATGGATCACGTTGTCACCGGGTGTTGCATCACCGAGTGGTCCAGTGATGTCGAAGCCAACGTTATACAGGCCGTATTGGTTTGTATTGAGTGAGACGAATCCAATGATCGACATTTGAGTTGAGTCAAAGGTGGAAGATGTGAATGACTCAAAGTTAAAGATCTTGTCGTTGATTTGAACGCGACGATCATTCATGGACATCAAGCTGGCAAGGTTGAGAACTTCGCCGTTGCCGAGCACAATGATTGCGTGCGCGCCAGTGTTGAGGAGAAGCGTAGCGGCCGGAATAGCCAATAGTGAGTTGCGAAGGGTCATGTTCATCGTGGTCTCCGTAAGAAAAGGGAAGTGTGTTTCGAGCACTGTTCATCGATGCTGCAACGAGCAGTAGCGATATGCAGGGCGCGAGATGCACAGGATGCACTGTGCACTGCTGCAATTCAATAGTCGTGCACGTATTCAGCCAATCTTTGGCAAACTGACACTTGTGATGCAGGGAATGTTTCTGCATGGATGCTCATCCTGCAGTGCTTGACTTGGGTTGAGAAACAAAAGCACACGCGGGGCGCCGTGTGTGGCGCCCCGCGTGTTGTCTCCATCGTGTGTGGTTGCAGATCAGTTGCGACGTCGTCGTAAGCCGATGATGCCTGCGCCGCCGAGCAAGGCAAGTGCGCCTGGTGATGGTGCCAAGATCTGGCTGAACTCTTGACGCACAGATGTTGCCGAAGAACTTCCACCAGCGAATGCTGCCAAGAATTTGATGTCCTTATTGACTTGGAATGCGCGGTAGCCGTGCGTTCCGTACATGTCGCAGTAGTCGGCTGCATCAGTTCGGCGGGTAGTTGGTGGTGGACCAGCGATATCAAATGCACTCAGGTTGCCAAGGAAATCATTAGTGTCAATGTCAAACACCGTCTCGTCAACGCGCGCGTACGAGCCAGTGCCGCTAGCGACGCCATCGAAAGCAAGGTGGGTATCGCAGATGCGAACATGGCGGTCGGTGTAGTACTGCGGCAACACCTCGACGGTGTACCGAAGGTTCATCTCTGCAGAGCGGCCGTCGCCGGCGATGAAGTCGCCGAATTGGCCAGTGAGATCAAATCCCACATTGCGCAGGCCGTATGAATTTGTGGTGCTAGAAATGTAGCCAACAACGGTCACGTTCTGTGCAGAAAATGTGCCAGACGTGAAGGTGTTGAAGGTAAACATCTTGTCATCAATGATGACCTTTCGGTCGCTACCAGCGGCAAGAATGTCGGCAAGATTGATGGATTGGCCATTGCCGATCGTGATGACCGCGTTGGCGCATGTTGTGAAAATGAGCGCCAGCGCCGGTGCAGCGATGGCAATGTGACTGGTCTGTAGTTTCATCCGGATTCTCCTAGCAGTTAAGGGCTCGATCGCGTGGCCTACAACAAGCAGAGCCACGATGGGAGCGGGAATCCGGCATGGTGCATCCGAGCAGCCCCCGAATCAATCGGCGGAAGCGGTTCTCAGGGATATTTGCAATGTTCACCCCTATTGCGTAGGGAAAGTTCCCGCGCGATGTTCTTGCGTTAGCCACCGCGCAAGCGGATGACTTCATTCACATCTTTATCGCCGCGGCCACTGACATTGATCACAATGATCGCCTCTGGGCGCATGGTGCGCGCAAGTTCCACTGCTGCATGCACTGCATGGCTTGTCTCCAGTGCAGGGATAATTCCCTCTGTACGTGCAAGCAAGTCGAAGGCATTGAGCGCCTCTGCATCCGTTGCGGCTACGTAGTGAACTCGTCCAGAATCCTTCCAGTGGCTGTGCTCAGGACCAACGCCGGGGTAGTCAAGACCAGCACTGCAACTGTGCACATCAGCAGTCTGTCCGGACGGGTCTTGCAACACATAGCTCAGCGAGCCGTGCAGCACGCCTGGCGTCCCGTGAGAGAGTGGTGCTGCGTGGTTGCCAGCCTCTGGCCCGCGCCCGCCGGCTTCTACGCCCACCAGTTTCACCCCAGAATCAGCAACAAATGGTGCAAATATGCCCGCTGCATTGGAGCCACCTCCAACGCAAGCGACCACCACGTCGGGCAGTCGTCCGTAGCGCTCGATGCATTGCGCCCGACATTCGCGGCCGATCACGCTTTGGAAATCACGCACGATCATCGGAAACGGATGCGGACCAACCACGCTGCCCAGGATGTAGTGCGTCTCACCGACGGAGCCCATCCAGTCACGCATGGCCTCATTGGTAGCGTCCTTCAGCGTGCGGCTGCCGGTGGTGACTTCATTCACCTTTGCGCCCATGAGCCGCATGCGGAACACATTGAGCGACTGCCGGCGGATGTCTTCCGCACCCATGTAAATCTCGCAGGGCAGACCGAAGTGTGCACACGCGGTGGCGGTGGCCACGCCGTGCTGACCAGCGCCGGTCTCAGCGATGATGCGCTTCTTACCCATACGCATGGCTAAGAGCGCCTGGCCCATGGTGTTGTTGATCTTGTGTGCGCCGGTATGTGCAAGGTCTTCGCGCTTCAGCACAATGCGTGCGCCGCCAGCATGGGCGGTGAGGCGGGGTGCTTCAGTCAGCGGCGTGGCGCGTCCCACAAAGTCGCGCAGTAATTCGTCAAGCTCCGCCTTGAAGGACGGGTCCGCCATCGCGGCGTGGTACGCCGCCTCAAGCTCTTCCAGTGCCGGCACCAGCGTCTCTGGCACATAGCGACCACCGAAGCGACCAAAGCGGCCGCGGGAATCAGGAACGGTGGGCGCGATCTGCAGGGTGCTCATGGGAACAATTTCGGTGGATGGCCAAGGCGCTCGCGGCGAGCAGTCAACAGCACGGAATTGATCCTAGGCGGCATCCGGAGTTGCGGGCGGGCGGCGTTGAAACATGCTGCCAATCGGGCCACTCAGCGCATATCCCGTCATGGCAATGGCGAGTGCTTCATGAAACCACCATACGGCGATCGCCACCACTACCAGCATGGCGGCCATGGTTGGCAGTGACTTGCGGCCCTTCAGGTAGCGGTTCACAAAGTGCGGATAGCGCATCGGGCTCACCATGGCGAAGGCGCACAGCAGTGTTGCCGCTGGAATGAACAGTGAACTGGTGGATCCGAAACCAGCCGGCAATTCTGCTTTCCACGTGACCAGCACCAAGTGTTGGTGGAGCAGGGTGAGGCTGGCTACTGCACCGCCAGCGCCGGGTGACGGAAGCCCCTTGAACCAAAGATGGTCGTCTTCAGAAGCGCTGGAAGTTTCAACATTGAAACGTGCCAAGCGCAGCGCGGTGCAGCAAATATAGATCGCAGCAATTGACCAGCACAGGCGCGGATAGAGGTTGCCAGTATCGGGACCAAGGATGGTGGCGCCGTCGCTCGGTCCGTAATACAAACTCACCAGTCGCAACATCATGAAGGCTGGTGCAACGCCAAAGGTCACCACGTCGGCAAGTGAATCAAGTTGCGCGCCGAGATCGCTGGTTGAATGCGTGAGGCGCGCGAGTGATCCATCGACAGCATCAAATGCCATGCCAAGAAATACCAATACGCCAGCAACGGTCAGCGGATGCCAACCAAACGGCGTCGGGCCACCACCCTCGCCGGCGCGCGCGGAGTAATAAATAGCAGCGAACCCACACACCAGGTTCGCCATGGTCATCATGGTGGGAAGGACTTTGAGACCCGGAATTGGTCGACCCTTGCGGCGTCGCAGTCGTCCACGCATTCCGCGTGGGCGATCGGTGGGCGTTGTTCCGCTCGCGCCGCCCTCAGCGACTCCATCCATGCGCACGCCGGGCTTGGGTTCGGTCATGGCATCGTTGGCGCGGCGGGGCTTCATTGCTTGCTAGGTTCCATCGGCTTCGGTGCATCTTCTACTGGAAATGCACTGTCCGGAAGGTGTGGAATCATCACTAACACCGTACGTCGCGCGTGTGCGCCGGGGCGCTCTGGCGCCGCAAGAAGGGTGGCTGCGCCTAAGTTGACTACGCGAGCGCCGATCTTTCCGGACGCAGGCGCCGCATGAGGCGAGGGCGGGCCGATCAGCGTGGTGGCATCGCGGGCGCGAGCCGGGGCTTCGGCGTCGGTCTCTACAAATCCGTTGGCCTCGCAGGTGAGTAGCCAAGCCGTGCCGCGCTGCAACTCTAAGGACATATGGCAGCTCTGCACCACGTCGCCGGCCAACTGATTGGCATTGTGCAGGACGCTTGCTTGCGCCGCACCGGTGGCGAGTTGCGGCACCATCTCAACAGCAATACATGCACCGTCTTCCATCAGCATTGGCCAGGTGCGTGCCATGAGTTGCGCCTGCGTGCTGGAGCGTTCGCGCGCAATGCCATCAACTTCCACCATAGCACTGCCGATCGGAACATTTACTAGCGGGCGCCACACGGTGGATGTGCCCAGCCACGTGCGCATCTCCAGAGCGCTGCCGCCGAGCGCGTCGCGGAGTGAATCCAACGTATTGGCACTCACCGCGCGCAGGATGAGTCCATTGGCATTCAGTGAAACCTCATCCGCCGTTGCTACCGCCGGTGCGCCGTAGGTCACAATCGCTTGGTTGAATTGTTCGGTGTCAACACTGATCTGCCAGGTCAGCACCTCTAGACCAACTTGCCCAGGTGCGATGCGGGTTCGCGATTGCACCACGGTGCGTCCGGCGCCCAGTTTCTCCGGCAACGGTGTTGCCGCAAACGAGCCGCGGTCGTCCGCAGTGTTTGACGCGGATTCGCCGCTTCCAGCGCATCCGGCGAGCGGTAACACAGCGATCAATGCTGCGGCGACTGCGCGTAGTGCGCATCGCGCGCTTCGCACGCATCTCATCCGTCAGTCTCGTCGGGCATGACATTCATGCGATCGATGAAGCGGCGCACATGTCCAAAGCCACGCTTGGTGTGATGGAACGCCACGCGCGGGAGATGCACATGGTCATCCTCACCCTCAAGTGGTCCCATGTGCTGGTCAACAGTTCCGCTCTTCACCAAATGGCTGAATTCATCGTTCATTTGCTCCACTTGGCGCTTGGAGAGTGGACGCTTCACGCGAACCACAAACGTGTCGCCAATGTAACGAGAGCTGTGATAGCGATGGTAGAAACGAATGATGCGACTCACTGCATCAGCAGGGCTTGAGGCAATCTCATAGAGCGAAGTGTCTTCTTGAGAGATCCAACCCGCTTCCACCAAATTGTCTACTACGCCCGACTGCCAGCGCTGCCAGTAGTTGCCTGGTTTGCCATCGGGGCCCGCGCCTTCCACCAAGACCACCGGCATGGGGTGACTCTTGCCCGTCTGGATCAGCGTGAGTGTTTCAAAGATCTCATCCATCGTTCCAAAGCCACCCGGGAAGCAGGCGACTGCATCGGAGTGACTCAGAAACATCAGCTTGCGCGTGAAGAAATATTTGAAACTGATGAGTTTGGCGTCGCCCTTAATGATGTCGTTGGCGTTGGTTTCAAAGGGCAGGCGAATGGAAAGACCAAAGCTCGATTCACGGCTTGGTCCTTCGTGTCCGGCCTTCATGATTCCCATGCCAGCGCCGGTGATGGCCATCCATCCCTCCGCGGCCATCAATCGACCAAACTCGCGCGCTGCTGCGTAGTCCGGGTGTGTCTCCGGAGTCCGTGCGCTTCCAAAGATGGAGATCTTGCGCACGTGCTTCCAGCGGTTAAAGACGCGGTACGCGGTGCGCATTTCCTTCAGCGCGCGTTCCATGACTTTCACTTGCCCAAGATCAGAGCCGTCTTCCAAAATACGGAGCGAGGTACGGACCAAGTCTTCCACCAGCGCGGTGCGCCGTGGTGAAGCATGCGCTCCAGGTGCTGCCTTGGCGGCAGTCTCAACCAACTGATCGATCATTGCAACCAGCTCTGGTCCAAAGCCGTTCTGTTCGATTTCGTCGGAAGGCTCGGGGCGGGAGTGCTGCGGAGAATTGCGTGTCATCGTGTTTCGGTTATCGATTCTGCAGTTGGGGCGGGCGCGAGCACCGGGATCGGTGTCACCCGTGGTTGGGGATCCTGAATCGTACCGCCGACATCGATCACAAAGAATTGGTCGGTGACCACGCCGTATAGGTCGCTCAGGAGTGGCAACTTGCCGCGATTGCGAAATCGAAGCGCCAATGCGCCGGAATCGGTGCGCACTTCGCCCGTGCCTTCCAGCCGAAGTGTGCCCGAGGAAAGCTCAAGTTTCCGCAAGCGCAGCAGCGAATTCTCGATTTCAAAGTCCATGTCCGCTTGCTCCATCGCCGCGTTCAATGGAAGCATCAACTGGGTCACTTGCAGGATGCTCAAACCGAGTGGAAATTCCATCATCCGGCCATCAACCACGGCGATTTTGCCAGAGCCGCGGCGTGAACGCTCCTCACCAAGCGTTCCTGCAACGTCGATTTGGCCACGGAGCAGACCGTCATCGGTGGACTGTTGCTGTGACTTTGCACCGTCCTCGGTGAGGCCTGCAGCAGCGCTGCGCATTCCTCCCGCAATGTAGCGACCGAACCCAATGTTGCTGCAACTGACATGCATGTCCCACTGTTCCGACGGAACAATCGATCCGTACGCAGCGATCCGTCCGCCGTACATGGATGCACTGAGGTCCACCATCTCCACCATCGAGCTGTCCGGATGAAAGAGCAATTCAGCAGCGATAGTGGTGGCGCGCCGGCCCATGGCGTGCACTTGATCAAACTGCAAGCCAATGGTCCCGGCTGGTTGGCCACCAGTGGTGGTCAGGTCAAAGTTGAGCGCGCCATCAATGCGGTCGAAGGTGATACCAGCTTGGAAGCGCGCGTCAGAAATATTCAGGTCACCAATGATGGATACCAGCGGGCTTCCAGTGCGTGGGGTGTCAATCAAGATCCGCATCAAGTCGGTCCAGATGGGCGCCTGCGTATCAAATTCAATCTGTTCGAGCGCGCGGCGTGCTGCCGGCGGCACGAGTGCGTGCAAGTCCGCAGAATTTCCTGCTATTAAGGCGCGGGTTCGCAATTCGCCAAGAAACAGGCTTGATTCAGTTGAAGCCAACGCGCCGGTGATGGTGGCAGTGCCGCGGTCAAACGCCACTTCAAGTTCATCCACTACCACACCCGATGGGCCAATCATCAGCGATCCACTGCGTCGCAGCAGGTGGAAGGGAAGTTCATCGCGCTCGCCGGCTATCCATGATGGCTCCAAAGCCACTGACCAACTATCGGTTCCATTACTACCCGGGAGCGTGAGCTGTGCATCAATGGCGCCGCGTAGACGCCAGTCGCGCATCAGGTCCTGCGCGGCAGAAGCACCGGTTGCTTCAAGTGCTCGGGCTACCAGCGGGCTAGTGACGGAAAGTGCTGCAATGCTCCCGTGAAAGTTGGGAGCGGGACCGGAGATCACGCCATCAGCTTCGATAACGAGCGGCGAATCATCGGTGTCTGCTCCGCGCAGTTCAACTCCGTCTAAGCGCAGTTCGCCGTTACGGAAGTACATGTCGCCGCACACCGGGTCAAGTTTCACGGATTGTGCCACTGTCAGCGATTCCACCCGTACATGCGCGTATGTGTCTTGGCCGAGTGCGTCGCGGTTCCAAGTGACCTCGCCGTCAAAGGTCCCCACGGGGGTGAGTGCGTCCCATCCCTCTTCGATGCGCGCGACCTCGGGACCGTCGGTGAGACGCACCAAATCGCGTTCGATAGGGAAATCATTCAGGGTGATTTCCAGCGTTCCGCCCTTGCTTTCAAGATCGAATCCGCCTTCCGCAGCGACCGTTCCACCGCCGTGGCGTGCCTTGGCATTGCTCACAGTGACGTATCCTGCATCGGCAACAATCAGGCCGTGCACGTCATCCAGTGTCATGCGGCCTGGCCAACTCAAGCCGTTCTCGCGGAGCACGCCGGAAAGTTCAGCGGTTGGACGGATGGCACCGCCGATCACTTGCACGTTGGTAGTAACGGCGTCGGATTCGTCGGGGCGGGTGAGTACGGTGCCGGTAGCGGAAATACTTCCTTCCAATCCGAGTTCAAGCAGGATCTCTGAAATCGGTGAGAACTTCACCCCCGGCCAGCCCACCGGCCGGTTGGTTCGATCCTCGAAACTGATTGGAATTGCAGCGAGCAGTGCGCGAGTGACTTTCTCGCCGTCCACTTTGAAGTCCAAGAAACTACGAACCAGGCGCGTGTCGTTGTAACGCGGCACTTCTAGGTGACCGCTCACCAGTCCTTGACCACCCGTGGGAGTGAAGATTTGAATACCACCGTGAAGGAAGTCCACGCGTTCGTCCAAGATCAACAATTCCCCCTTGGCACGCATTGGGTATGGGAATGCATCAAGAACAACGCGCACATCCTGCAGTTTGATAGGCCCAGTGACTTCAACACGCTCGCCGCCGTCGCGCGGATGCTTAACGGTGAGGTCAACGCCAACAATGCCGCCGGGGCGGGTGGAGTCATCCAAGATTCCTGCGGCATTCAGTGACTTCCACGCATCATCAGCGAGCAGCGCAGCAAAGATGCGTGCTGGCGCTCCACGAATAGCGTTGACCAGTTTGCGGTCGAGCGAAACATCCGTACCGAAAAGATGCAGGCTGTACGCGGGATCCGCACCAACCAGTTCGATTTCTCCATCGATAGTGAACGCGGTCAGGTCGCTGCCGCGCCCTTGAATTCCGCGCATCACCAGAAGGTCGTTGGACACTTCAACGGTCCCTTTGACGTCCGACATGCGATAGGGGAATGCGGGGCTCTCAATGGTGCCATCAAGAAGCGTGAGTGTTCCGCGCAGTTCGATCGGTGCGGCAATCGCGGTGCCGTCTGCAGCGATTGATCCCTTAGGGCGTTGCGCACTGACAGAAATATCTGCAGCCCAGTTGCGCGCGCCAACCAATGCCAGCGCGCGTGCAGCCTCAATCGGCAATTCAATGCGGCGGGGCATACCATCGGCGGTGGGTCGGGCGTCCACCTTTGGAATCCGAACGGAAATTTCCCAGGATGCCAGGGCCACCGAGCGTTGCAGCCACATGTCGTCGGGGTCAAGAGCGCCCTGAATGCCGCCGAACGAGGCAAGGTCGCAATGAGCAGAAATTTCCAGTGGCACCGTGAACGCATCGTCACCGGGCATTCCCGGTGCAATGTTGACTCGTGTTGCTTCTATTTTCAAGTCATTGCCACTCACGGTGATCTCTGCCGCGCCCATCAGCACCGTCACATCGCCGCGGATTGGAACAACCGTTCCATCAACAAGGCGGCCCCATTCAATCTGTCGAACGCTGTCGCGTTCCCGCAATGTGACATCTTTCAGAACGATGTCCGCTGAGTGAACTGGCTGCGCTGTGCTGCCCTCAATATGTGCCCGCTCAACCCGGCCGGTCAGCTCGGCGCGTGCGGCCCAGCGCTGGGCCTGCGTGGGCAGCGCGCGCAGCATTTCTTCGTCGATTTTTAGTCCGCTCAGGTCAGCAGCGTATGCAAAGGTACTTTCATTCCAAGTGCCGTTGAGGCGGATGGCATTGTCGGAAACCGGCTTGCCTTCTTGTTGTTTCTGCTCAAGGCGGAAATCGTAGACGTTGGGTTCACCTACGCGATGTTGAAAGTCTGCGGCAAACTGTTGCGTGGAGCGGATGGAGACGGTGCCGCCCGTGGCAGATCCAATCTCCAAGCGAAGGTCGCTGAGCAGCGCGCTCTGTGGTTGTTGCACCGACTTGCCGCCTGCGGAGGCAGTTGGCCGCAATGCCAAGAAGTTGAAATCGCCCGGCTGATCGACGCGTTCAATGAGGCGCAACGTGAGTCCATCGATTTCCATATCGATAAGTTCAATGCGACCAAGCAGCAAACTCCACGGCGAGAAGACCACGTCCGCGCGGCGCATGGTGCATACGGTGGCCGCATCGCCTTCCCAACCACGCGCGCGCAAGTCAAGGTCACTGGCAATGATGCGGTTCCAACCGTCCCAGCGCACGCTCTTGATGCGGAGGTTGCCGCCGAATCGTTCGGAGAGCTGCGATTCCATCGCTTCGCGCAGAATGGTGGATTCGCGCAGCACCATCCACGCGGAGGCCATGATGGCCATCACGCCAAGCAGCGTGAAGAGTGCCACTGATCGTTTCCGAAACCGACGCCGAATGCTTGAAGGCGCCAATTGCGGCGCGTGGCGCGCGATCGCCTCATCGGCGCGACGTGCAAACTTCCCTGGCGCACGGCGCGCCATGGCCTCGATGCGGTCGAGGTGCATGTCGGGCATGTGCGGCTCGTCGCTGGGACGTTCGTCTTCGGGATGAGCAGGGTCGTGGCTCACGGGGCGCGGATGGTACGCCGGGAACGACCGGTGCCGTCGTTCGTACAATCACGGGATGCCTCGCCTTGCCATTGTCACCGGTGCAGCTCGCCGCGTTGGGCGCGCAGTTGCCCTTGAACTTGCGCGTCATGGGTGGGATCTGCTACTTACCCATCACACGCGCGGTGCTGAAACGCTGCAGACCGCGGATGATGCCCGCGCGGCGGCGGGGGAATCCGGGCGGGCGATTGATGTTCGAACCGCAGAATTGGATCTTTCCGACCTTGCTGCCGTGGAACAATTCGGTCGAGCGCATGCCAGCCATACTGCTGATGCCGTGGTGTTGAGTGCCGCCAGTTACACGCGCACCCCATTCGGATCCATCGATGCCGCAACCGCGGAACGTGAAATGCGCATCAATGCCTTGGCACCATTGTTGTTAGTGCAGGCGCTCGCTCCGGCCTTGGCACGCTCTTCGCTCAATGGCGGCGGTGCAGTGGTGGCGTTTGGAGATATTCACGCCATGGGTCGACCGCGCCGAGCGTTTGCGCCGTACCTCATGTCTAAATCGGCGTTGCATTCCATGGTGGAAGCGTTGGCGCTGGAGTTGGCACCCGCGGTGCGCATCAATGGCATTGCCCCCGGTGTGGTGGCATGGCCAGACGATGCGCCAGCCGACGAACGTGCTTCGTACGAGTCACGCATTCCGTTGGTACGAGCGGGCACGCCCGATGATGCGGCGCGCCTGGTGCGCTCAATGATTGAAGACATGCCCTACGTCACCGGCACGGTCATTCGTTTGGACGGCGGTCGTTGGTTGCGCTGAGTGCAGCGCGTACTTCTTCGGCGGGGGCGCCTGCAAGGCCAGCAGCATCGGCAGAGATCATCGCTTTCACTTGATCGCCGGCCTGCATCCATGCGGCAGCAGCGCGCAGCGATCGCTTCCAGTCATTGGGGGCCGCGGACGCACTCTCATCGAGCGTTCCAGCCGCCTCACGCGCTTGCCCCAGTGCAACATAGGCAGCAGCAATTTCTTGTGCGCACGCAGGTTGGCGGCGCAGCGGGGCGTCCAGTGCCAAGAGCAGTTCCAGCGATTCGCGCGGTGCGCCGGCCATGCGTCGCATGCGTGCATCGGCAATGCGGAGTTCGATCGATGTTGGTGCCAGTGCGCGGGCCTGCGCGATCTTGATCCGTGCGGCGTTGGGGTCGCCGTTGCGCAATTCCAAATCAGCGAGCGCCGCTTTCGGATCGGGTGATTCCGGCATGGCGCGTTCGGCAGCTTCTAGGAGCCGCCGCGCTTCCACCGCTTGTCCGTCACGCGCGCGCGCCATTCCTAAGTACAGAGCAAACTGCGCGCTGGATGGATCGGCGGCAAACGCGGCTTCGTAGTGCGCGACTGCTTGTGAATGACGCATGGCGGTGTCTGAAACCACGCCAGCGGCGTGTTGCAGCGCTGCGTTTGTGGGTGCCAAGGCGGCCGCCCGGTCATACGCGTCCGCCGCGCGCGCCATGACATCGGCACGATCTTGGGAAGGTAGGTCTGGCTGCATGGCCAGAGCCACCAGCGCCCGACCGAGGATTTCCTGAGCGCGCATCAGGCCGGGTGCTTCGCTCGCTAATTTTTCTGCCACAAAGACCGCTTCGCTTGGCTTGTCGGCGGCCAGGTACGAATCGATGGCACGAATGGCGGCGTCCAATTTCTTTGGCTCAACGCTGCTTGCCGCGGCAGGCTTGGAATCGGTGGGTCCGCAGCCGACCGGGGCGAACGCGGCTGCCATGACCGCGGCAAGTGCCGTCCACGGCAACAGCACGCGCGCCGTGGCGCGGAGAAGGGTTCCGCTTTCGTAGAATCGTCGTTCCATGTCAAGCGCCCAGCCCATCGAATCGAGCACGCCAACCGGCGGCTCTGAACTCCAGCTCGCCAAAGCCTACACCCCGGCGGACGCGGAGACCTTTGCGTGGTCGCGTTGGCGCGACGCGCGTTGCTTCCATGCGGAGCCCACCGATGCGGGCGCGCCGTATTCGATCTTCATTCCGCCACCAAATGTCACCGCCGCGTTGCACCTTGGTCATGCGCTCAACAACACATTGCAAGATGTCTTGACGCGTTACCACCGCATGAAGGGCATGAACACCATGTGGATGCCGGGTACGGACCACGCAGGCATTGCCACGCAGTCAGTTGTGGAGCGACGACTGCTGCAACAAGGCAAGCGCCGTTCTGATTTCACGCGCGAACAATTCATTGCCAAGGTTCAAGAGTGGAAAGATGAGTACGAAGCAACCATTTTGAGTCAATTGGAGTTGATGGGCGCTTCGTGTGATTACGACCGCGTGCGATTCACCATGGATCCAGTGTGCGCCGCCGCTGTGCGTGCTGCATTCTTCAAACTCTTTGATGACAGTCTGATCTATCGGGGTAAGCGATTGGTGAATTGGGATCCGGTGTCACGCACCGCGCTTGCCGATGATGAAGTGGAGATGGAAGAAGTGGACGGTCACTTCTGGTACCTCCGCTATCCGTTTGAAGATGGATCCGGTTACGTGACGGTGGCCACCACGCGACCAGAAACCATGCTTGGCGATACCGCTGTGGCGCTCAACCCCAAGGACCCGCGCGCTGCGGCGGTGCGCGGCAAGAAGTTGCGATTGCCCATCGTTGGTCGCGTCATTCCAATTGTGGAAGATGACTACGTGGTCATGGCCGTGGAGCAGGGCGGCGACCCCGCCGACACCAAGGCACAGTTTGCAACTGGATTCTTGAAAGTCACTCCGGCGCATGACCCCAATGACTGGGAAATTGGCATTCGTCATGGCGTTGCAGCGATCAATGTCATGGCTCCCGATGCGTCCATCTCTGATCGTCATGGTTGGGAAGACGTTTCCGCGGAGGCACGCGCGTTCGTTGGCCTCTCGCGTGAAGACGCGCGTACAGCGATTGTTGCATGGTTCAAGGCGAACGGTCTCCTTGAGGGCGTGAAGCCCTATCGACACAGCGTTGGTCACAGTTATCGCAGTCACGTGCCTGTTGAGCCGTATCTCAGTGAGCAGTGGTACGTGCGCGTGACGGATGACCGCCTGCGCGGTGCTGCGTTGCGTTCCATGAATCCGGCGCAACGTGATGGCGGTGCGGCCGCGGCGACTGGCGCTGCACATGGCGCCACCAGTAGTACCGCTGCCAACGTGTCCGCTATCGGCGACGGTGAAATCACTTTCTACCCGCCGCGCTACGCCAAGACATTCCAGCATTGGCACGAGAACATTCGCGATTGGTGCATCAGCAGACAGCTGTGGTGGGGTCATCGCATTCCGGTATGGAGCGCAGAAGTGGCAGCGAGCGATGTTGTTGATCGTGCCGCCGTTGATGCCGCGCGTGGCGAGCTCGTTGGCTGCAACGGTGCATGGCGCGCCATGGGATGCTCCGAAGCAGTGCGCCGTCGTCCGGATGGTGTCTATGAACGCTTCGTGTGCGTTGCAGAACACGCCGATTCCGTGGCGATTCCGGCACTCACTGCGGCTGGTTTCCGCCAAGATGAAGATGTGCTTGACACCTGGTTCAGTTCCGCACTGTGGCCGCTTTCCACACTTGGTTGGCCAGAGCCCGCGCGCTTTGACATGCAGGGTCTTCTGGAGAAGTGGAACCCCAGCGCAGTGCTTTCCACGGCTCGTGAAATCATCACACTGTGGGTGAGCCGCATGGTGATGTTCAATCGCTATTTCCTTGGTGGGCGAGTTCCGTTCAAGCATGTGTTCATTCATGCCATGGTGCAGGATGGATTCGGCCAGAAGATGTCCAAGTCGTTGGGCAACGGTGTGGATCCGCGTGACATCATTCAAACGCACGGCGCTGATGCCATGCGATTCACGCTGGTGCAGATGACCACTGACACGCAGGATGTTCGCATGCCGGTGGACATGGTTGATCCGTGGTCTGGTGAAATGTTCTCGCCGCGCACCATTACGGATGCGGCCGGCTACACGGTGGCTGATCCCGTGCAGGTTTCTCCGAAGGATTCTTCCAAGCAGATCACCAGTGCATACGGCGCAGCGACCGGTAAGGCAACGCCCAGCACCGACGCACCGCTGGCGTTGAACACCAGCGCCCGCTTTGACGTTGGCCGAAATTTCGCCAATAAGGTCTGGAATGCAACGCGATTTGCACTTGGCAACCTGACGCCGGTCGCTGGTGACCCATCCATCGATCCTGCCACTCGGCCGCTGATTGACCGATGGATTGTTGCGCGGCTTTCGCACGCGCTGGCAACCTACGAACGCGCACTTGCGGGATACCGTTTCAATGATGCCGCTGACGCCACCTATGACTTTGTGTGGCGCGAGGTGTGTGATTGGTATCTGGAAGCAATCAAGCCCACCGTGAAGACGGATGCGGCGCAGCAGCAGGTGTTGCGTACGGTGCTTGATGCATCCTTGCGTCTCCTTCATCCGCAGATGCCGTTCATCACGGAACAGTTGTGGCCGGCGGTGGCGGCAACTGGTCGAGCCGGGTTGCGTGGCGTCCATGTGCCTGCAGCGCCCTTGTGTGCACGCGCGGGCTGGCCAGCGGTCGATGCATACGTCACGGATCGTGCGGCCGTGGCAACGTTCAGTCGCGTGCAGCAGTTGGTGGATGAGATTCGAACGCTCCGTGGTGCGCGGCAGGTGCTGCCCAAGCGCAAGATCACCTTGCTGGCGCCGGCGGGTGTTCGCGCATTGGTGGCAGAAGCTGGTGGCGTGGTGGAGGCCTTGGCTGGAATTGGCGAGGTGGCGGACTTGCCCACCGAGCGTCCCGCCGGAGCAGTGCCGATCGCCTTTGAAGGTCAAGAATTGCTCTTGGTGAACTTTGCGGACGCGGTTGATTTGGGCGCGGAACGCGTCCGGCTCGACAAGGTGGTCACCGAGAAGCTCAGATTGATCAGTGGATTTGAGGGGAAACTCGGTAATCCCGGCTACCTGGCCAAGGCGAAGCCTGAATTGGTGGCGGAGACGCGGGCGATGCTTGATGAGGCAAAGGCGGATCTTGATGCTGCGCGGCGGTCCTTGGATGCCCTACGCTGATGACATGAGACCCATGCGTTTCATCCGTGTGCTTGCCAACCTCGCCTGCATGGGCGTATTGGTGGCGACGGGTTGCCAAGGGAGCGGTGGATCGACGAAGAGTTCGACCGCCACCGCGCCCGGCGCTGCACGTGGATCATTGCCGGCCTCGCTGGTCACCAGCCCGATTGTTTCCACGCGCGAATGGCGTTGGAACTCGGTTGAGGGCATCGAGATTGATACGCGCAGTTGGACGATCAAGTCTTCACTTCGCAGCGCCAACTTCACGGGGGCGTTGCCGGCGTTCTACGAGGCAGCGTTGCGCAACTACCGGAACGGTCTGGTGGCATTGCCTGCGCCACCGCGTCGCTTGGAAGCGTGTGTCTTCGGCACGCGCGAGGAGTGGTCGCGTTACACGGAACATCGGCTCGGATCCGAAGCGGGTCCGTACCTAAAGATGGGGCGGGGCGGTTTCACATCGGGCGGCGAGGCCGTGCTCTATGACATTGGTCCGCGTGACACGTTGGCGATTGCCGCTCATGAGGGCTGGCATCAGTATTCGCAAACCACGTTCCGCTATTCGCTACCGGTGTGGATTGAGGAAGGCGTCGCTTGCTACATGGAGGGATTCCGTCAGCCCGCAGGTGCGGCCGAACCGGTCTTCCTGCCGTGGCGGAATCCGGAGCGTTACGCAGAATTGCGCACGGCAGCCCGGAAGTCGCGCCTGGCAACATTGCGCGAGGTACTTGAGGGATCACCGCAATCATTCTTGGAAACCAGCCGCGATGCGCAGTTGGCCTACTACGCACAGGTGTGGGCGTTAGTCCATTACATGCGTGACGGCGAGGGCGGTCGCTACCGCGCTGGTCTGGAAGCGATGCTTGCCGATGCGGTTTCTGGTGCTATTCCGAGTCGAATCAAGTCATCGGACGCGCTTCCCGACGAGCGCGCCCGGCGTTTGGCGCTCAGTTCCAAGTCCGGCATCTGGCTGGTCTTGGTCTATCTGGATGAAGACTACGAACGCTTCGAGCGTGGTTACGACCGGTTCATCGGAAGTCTGATTGAATCGAACGCATGGGACAACATCATGCGTGGCGAGTCGCCCATTGAAGTTGAGCGCGTACCGGCGGATGCAAGCGCAGCGGGTGCAGCCCCCGCGGCGAAATGAATTCTTGGAATGTAAATCGCTCGGAACGTGAATCGCTCGGGAAGTGAATCGCTCAAGAAGTGATTCGCTAGCGAAACAACTCGCGTGCAATGACGCACGATCCGTCTGATCAGTGCGCCCGAGCGCGTCATGCGCTCGCCTGTTGTGCAAGCGGTGGGGAGAGGATTCGAACCCCTGAGACCCTCGCGGGTCTGCTCGATTTCAAGTCGAGTGCCTTCAACCGCTCAGCCACCCCACCAATGAGTTGTCTGCGCACCGATGCGCTCCATGCTGCCGTTGTTTAGGTGGCGCGCACGGTGATTTGTTCTACTTGACCGGACATGATCTTGGCCTTGCCTGAGCCAAGTTCGCCGATCGGATCGGGTGGCACAATCTCCACCATCTTCTCGCCGAGCTTTGCTTCGCCGCGCTTGACCTTGGCTTCAAACTCCAAGCACTCCTTGAGGAGGCGCTCCATGATTTCATTCTCAGGAACGTTGGCAACGCGTTGGCCTTGGACATAGATGATGCCGCGGCGATCGCCAGCAAACACCGCAACGTCCGCGCCTTCAGCTTCGCCAGGTCCGTTCACGATGCAGCCCATGACGGCCACTTTGAGCGGAAGGGTGATCTGCGTGGAGAGCTTCTCTTCCACTTCCTTGACCAGTGTGAAGAGGTCCACTTGGATGCGTCCGCAGGTTGGGCAGGCGATCAGTTCGATACCCTTGCGCGGGCGTTTGCCCAAGCAATACAGGATTTCCAGGCCGTCCTTCACCTCATCGACGTGGTCGCTGGCATAACTGATGCGGAGCGTGTCGCCGATACCGTTGGCGATCAGCGTGCTGAGCGCAGCAACCGAACGAATGGCGCCGGTGGACTTGGGTCCGGCGTGGGTCACGCCCAAGTGCAGTGGGTAATCAAAGCGCGCAGCGATCTCCGTATAAACGTCAATCACCAGTGCAGGATCCATGCTCTTGGCGCTGATGACCACGTCATGAAAATCGCGCGCCTCAAAGATTTCGACGTATTCCTCAAGCTTGGCGATCATCAGGGCGAGCAAGTGGCCGGACTTGTGTCCCGCGAAGTACTTGCCCAGCTCCTCCATGCGCTTCTGCTTGTCCTTGCGCTCAATGATTGAGCCCTCGTTCACGCCGATGCGGATGGGGATCTTGCGTTCCTTGCACGCATCAATGACTTGGTTGACCTGGTCACGGTCAGAGATGTTGCCTGGGTTGAGGCGGATCTTGTGGACCCCGGCCTCAACGGCCTCAAGTGCGCGCTGGAAGTGGAAGTGCACATCCGCAACGATCGGTATCTGCACCTGCTTGATGATCTCGCGCAGGGCGTCGGTATCCTTGCGCTCTGGGACGGCAACGCGCACCACATCGGCGCCGGCAAGCCGGTAGCGCTCAATTTCGGCGACGCATGCATCGATGTCATACGTGTAGCCGGCGGTCATGGTCTGCACCAAGATCGGGGAGTCGCCGCCAATGAATAAGCGTCCGACGCGGTCGTCGCCGATTGCCACCTTGCGTGTTTTTCTGCGGTCCTGCATAGGTGGGGGAGTGTATCCACGTGCGCATGAACCCGCCTGACATTCCGCGGAGGGCATAGTTATGATCCGCGTCCATGAATTCAACCATTACCGCCCCCGGCAGCAGCATCCCATACCTTCGAACGCGTCTATCGCTGATGATGTTTCTGCAATACGCGATCTGGGGCGCATGGCTTCCGATTCTTTATTCGTTCCTTTCTGGACATTTGAAGTTCACCGGCGAGCAGATTGGATATTGCTTCTCGGCTGGCGCCCTCGGCGCCATCTTCGGACCGTTCCTTGCGGGCCAGCTGGCCGACCGCACCTTCGCCACCCAGAAGATTCTGGGCGTGAGTCACTTGTTGGGCGCATTGTTAGTGTTCCTTATGGGAATGACCGGCGAGTTCAATTACTTCCTCGCGCTCTCTGCCTTGTACGGATTGGTGTACGCGCCGACCATGGCTTTGACCAACTCGCTGGCGTTCGCACACATTCCAAACCGCGACACGGACTTTGGTCCGATCCGCGTCTGGGGAACGGTTGGTTGGATCGCGGTGGGTATCACCGTGGGTCAGATTTTGTTCCGTTACCACACGCCGGTTGGCGTGAGTGCTGACGAAGTGACCGCTGCTCAGAATGCCGGACGCGCGGTGGCGTTCCAGATCAGTGCGGGTCTTGGCGTACTGATGGGTCTGTATTGCTTCATCCTGCCAAACACGCCGCCTTCGCGGAATGCCAAGCAGAACACGGCGTGGCTTGAGGCATTTGGCGAGGTTGCCAAGATGCCGCTCGTGCTGCTGTTTCTCATTGCAGTCCCGGTCAGCATCATTCACCAGTTCTACTTTGTGCAGGCTGACGCATTCATTGGCAGCGTTCAGGCATCCATTGTGGAGAAGGGTGCATTTGAGAAGACCATCAGCGAGGTGTTCGGCGTTGGTGGTGGCTTGATGACCATTGGCCAAATGACTGAGATCTTGGTGCTTGCCATGATGCCGTTCCTCACCAAGTGGTTCACCCGGAAGCATCTGTTGTTGATCGGACTGGCTTCCTATGCGTTGCGCATGGCTCTGTGGGCATTCATGCCAACCTTGCCGTTCGTAATGGCGGGCATTGCGCTGCACGGTCTGTGCTTCGGCTGCTTCATCTTCGTGGCGTTCATGATTGTTGACGAGAACACCACCGGGGACATTCGTGCCACGGCACAGAGCTTGTTCAATCTGGTGATCGTTGGCATCGGAACGATCGTCGGCAGCATTGTTGCGGCGAATATCGTCGGAAATTGGGCAAGTGCAAGCGGCACGATGGACTATGCAAAGTTGTTCACCGTCCCCATGTGGATGGCCATCGGTTGCTTCGCGATCATTCTGGTCGCCTACCCCAACCGCGCCAAATCCCTCACTAAATAGGTGCCGTTCACCCCTGTCCCCAATTAAAGAACTCCCGAGTCGTCAATGGACGGCTCGGGAGTTTCTGATTTTAAATCGAGGACGCGGGTGGGTTGATGTGATCCATCACACGCGCGGCGGCGATATCCATGCAAGCCACATTGGAGTAGGCCGCGTCACCCCGTCGCGCCCAACGCCCGCTGCTCTGCATCCCAGTCCGCGTGGAACTTCAACTTCGCTTCCTCGCCCGGGATGACCAGCGCCACTACCGGCGTTCCCTCCTTGAGCGGGGTGCCATCAAGCGCAGCGATATCAAACTTCGGCTGATTGCCCTCGTGGATCGCCAAGGCCTTCTCCAAGACCTGCTGTTTCTCCACCGGAATCTTCGCCCAACTCTCGCGACCGCGGCACTTGGGGAACTTGCTGCACCCAAGCCACGGCCCGCGCTTACCGGTGCGCAGATTCATCGGCGCGCTGCACTTGGGGCAGGGCAGTTCCGTCACATACGGCGGTGGTGACGGGAACTTCAGCCCGCCCTTCTTGTCAATATTGAGAATGAAATCAGTCTCGCGGTTGACGCTCGTCAAGAAGTCACCAAAGCGACCGGTGCGCAGAATCATTGGCGAACCATCCACTGGGCAGCGAATGTCCACCTTCTCCGGCAGCAGTGGCTTGCCTTGTCGATTCACCGGCGCCGCATACACGCACGCGGGCTGCGTCTTCACCTTGCGTGGCTTGACCGGCTTGGCTGGCTTGGCTGATGCCTTGCTCTTCTTCGCAGGTTTCGCTGGCACCTTTGCTGGCGGCAATTCCACGGGAATCTGCTCGCGGTATCCGCTGCAAGAAAGGAATTTGCCAGTCTTTCCAAGGCGATACTCGCAGCGACGCCCACACAACGGACACGCATACGGCGACGGCGTTCCCTCGGCCTTCACGTGTGCAGTATCGGCAGCCGCAAGTCCAGCCACCACGTCCTTGAACGGCACATAGAAGCGGTGCAACATCTCTTGCCACTTCTCTTTGCCTTCAGCGATCTCATCAAATTCCTCTTCAATCTTGCGCGTGTAGCCAATGTCCATGAAGCCATCCTTGAACGGCTCCTCCAGGAATCCGCACACGGCAATTCCAATATCCGTGGCATGGAACGCACGACTCACCTGCTCCACATACTTGCGCGCCTCGATCGTATTGATGATCGACGCATACGTCGACGGCCGTCCGATTCCTTGTTTCTCAAGCTCACGCACCAAGCTCGCTTCATTGAAACGAGCCGGTGCACTGGTGAACTTCTGCTGCGGATCAAGCCAGAAGGGCGCCATTTCTTGGCCCTCCTTCATGGCAGGCAACTCTTGATCTTCGCCTTCGCCACGAATGCCGGTCACGGTGTAACCATCAAAGGTCTGCACGCGTCCGTTGGCCTTGAAGATGGCACCGGTCGCCTTATCGCTGCGCTCCAACAGCACTGCAGTGGAGTCGTACTGCGCGTCAGTCATCTGGCACGCAACAAAGCGCTGCCAAATCAGGTTGTACAAGCGCCACTGCTCCTCGTCGATCACGCCGCGCAACATCTCCGGCGTGCGCCGCACATTGGTTGGACGAATCGCTTCGTGCGCCTCTTGCGCGCTCTTGTTGCTTGACCCATAGAAGCGTGCCTTCTCAGGCAGATACTTCGCGCCGTACTTCTCAGTGATAAACGAACGCACCGTGCCCAGCGCTTCGCCGGACAACGCGGTGGAGTCGGTACGCATGTAGGTGATCAGGCCGA
>JBIKZY010000025.1:0-22309 GCA_044354475.1 Phycisphaerales bacterium | reverse complement strand
ATCGACTGATGCGCCGACACAAGCACTGCGGTGGACCCACACGTGCGACCGATGCGGCGCAACACGCGGTTGTAGCTAGTGATGCCGAAGCCAAGACCGCCATGCTCCTTGGTGATGGTCATGCCAAGGACGCCCATATCAAAGAGGCGCTTGACCACCCACTCCGGGATCTCTTGCTTCTGATCGATCTCCACTGATGGATGCTCATTGCGCAGATACACGTCAAGTTCCGCGAGCAATTTCTCGCAGCGCGCGTTCTCGTCGGCAGTCTGAGTTGGGTACGGGAAGACCAGGTCTTCCCGGAAGTTGCCCCAGAAAATGTTCTTCACAAAGCCCATCGTCGTGGGATCTGGCCCAAGCATCTCCTGCGCCTGCTGAATCTGCTTGCGATCCTTCTCAGAGATGTTCTTCAGGTCCTTGGCGAGATCGGTCTGGGTCATAGTGGTCTGCGGCTCCGTGTTCGGGGAAGGGACGGATTGTAGGCAGTCGCTCAAGTGAGCGAAACTCCAACGCGACGGGCTTCCTTCACAAGACGCTTATCTGCGCTGTAAAGCCGGGTCGGACGATCAGCGAGTGCACACGCTGCAATAAGACGCGCGTCGATCATGCCCACGCCGGTGCAAGACAACTGGTGTGTCCGAATAAATGTCAATACCGTGACATGGCTTACATCTGTTACGTGTCGAAACATTCCGATCCGCTCAGCGGTGGCTACCGCTGTTGGCCCACAACCAAGGGTGACTTCGCCAACAACGTCTTGGTGTGTGACTACGTAACCGCGCTCGATTGCTGTAACGATGAGCGCATCTGGAATGCGACCATGATTTATCCAAGAGGCTGTATCAATGAGCACGTCGAATGTATCGCTCGCCGATGATGCTGTTACTCCGCTGGAGTCTCCGGCGCGTCGTTCAGGAATTCCGGCGGGCGACGCCGAGGCGGGGCTCCGAGGTGTGGATCCCACCCGCCCTTCGTGAGTGTCTCCAACGAAATCACCCGGACGAATTGATTGAGTACGTGGTTCAACAGCGCCTGTGGATCCGAAATCCCAGTCATCTCCCGCGCGCGATTGAGGTCCCGCTCGTCGATATTGATGCGCAATTCCATAATCATGAGTGTATTCCTGATTGCCGCTCATTCGCGACACTTCCTTTCTTTGTCCTTGCCGGTTGTAACCCCATCATGCCACCCCTGCGAAACCGCCCGCCAACTTCCGCGGAACTTCACAACAAATTTCTTGACGTCCGCGCCTATCCTCTGCGCGCATGTCCGTCGACCACTTCCCAAGCACGCACGCAACATGGATCGATGCGCAGCTCACCATCGCCGAAGAGGGCGAGCGCGCTGCTGCTGCTGGTGATGCTGGTGGACACGCGCGCGCCAACAATGCGCAAGACGCGCTGCGCCGGCACGTGATGAATCGCTACACCCCTGCGCTGACTGCATATGTGAGCACACCCGCGCTGCGACGAATCGGTGAGCGTGATGACCTTGTTTCTGGCTTCTACGCGCGCACTATGGGCGACCCCGCATTCTTCACGCGCTGGCGGCAAAGCAATATGCCGCTGCGGCGTTGGTTGATGAACGCCATGGCATTTCATTGCCGCGGCGTGATGCGCGATACGCACCGTGAGAGTGAGCGAAACACCAACACCGATGCGATTTCTACAGCCGCCGGACTGTCGTCCGTTGAAATCGATCCCGCCGATGCATTCGATCGCGCGTGGGCCCTTGCCCTTGCGAACGAGGCGTATGCCATCGTGCAGTCAGACCTTGCGGCGCGCGGGCGCAGTGGTGACGACGCAATCTTCCGAATGCATGTGGTAGACGGATTGACATACGCGCAGATTGCCGCCGCCTCTGGGTTGACTGAAACAGAGTGCCTGAACACCACCCGTCGCGTTTCAAGTGCCTTGCGAGCGGCGGGGCGCGAACTCCTGCGCGAGGAGGGTGTGCCGGAATCGGAACTCGATGCGGCGATCGACGAAGTGTTGGCCATCATGGAGCGCCGCGACGAGTGATTGAACACCGGGGGACAATCAGAAATCTTGCGAAGTGGTTTCGTCTATGCGTGCGGGTTGTGGATCGATCCCCGCGCATGGAACGCAACACGAACATTGGTGCGACGGTCGGGGTTGGATCCACATCCACGGCGATGCTGACCCGGGGGCAGATGGCTCGAGCGCTGCGGGAGGGGGTGGTTGGCGAGGCGCGGCCTGGGGGCACAGGTGGAGGAGTCCTAGCGACTGCGATATCGCATGTTGGTATTCGTAAATATATAAATCACAAAGACTTACGTATCGGTGGCGGATGCGTCACTCTGGCGATGTTGATGGCCGCCACCATTGCCGTGGCGCCCACGGCGGGAATTCCCAGGAATTCCGCCAACCCGACATCGTCAGCCCCCAAAGTTGCCGGATCTATCCCCCGCACGCCGAGCCCTTCCGTGGGCGACGGCAATTCAGTTCACCCATACGTCTCAGACGTGAACCAGGGGCACCAGAAGAAGATGTTGAACAAGATCACAAGCGTCACCGCAGCAGCGGTAGTTGGAATTGCAGCGACGGTGGCGGGGGCTGGGGACCTTTTGGTTCCTGGTGAATACCCGACGATCCAGGCGGCGATTGATGCGGCGCAGTCGGGGGATTCTGTTCTGGTTTCGCCAGGCACTTACTACGAGCAGGTAAATCTTTCGGGGAAGCAACTTGTTCTTCACGGTGTGGCGGGTGCCGCCCAGACCATTCTCGATGGACAAGGCGTTCAAACCGTAGTCATTGGTGCGAACGAGCCTCTTGGTTGCGAGGTCTCTGGCTTCACGATCCAGAACGGCAACGGCTATACATCCGGAGGCGTGTTGGTCAGTGATTCCTCTGTCCGCGTCCATCACTGCACCTTCCGTGCGAACACCGCGTCGGATTGGTATGGCGGTGCGGGGTTCCGCAGCGCGGGCGGCGCTTCGGTAGTGGAGGATTGTCTGTTCACAGAAAATGTGAGCCCCAACGCATCAACGTCTGGTGGGTGGTTCCATTTCGGAAGCGGGACGTTCTCTCTCAAGCGTTGTGTATTCAGTTCGAACTTAAGCTCTGGCTGCGTCGCACGAGTCAACTCCGAAGGCGCGACTGTCTCGGGCTCAATCGAAGACTGTGTATTCGTTGGGCAGCGATGGAACGTCGACAGCCCATGGACCTGGGGAAGTCTCACTATCCATCTGGCCATGGGTAACAATATCCAAGTGAGTCGGTGCAAGTTCACTGCTGCCGATGGCGGTCAGGACTATGCGATCGCGGCATTTGGATGCTTTGTCAACGTGATCGAGTGCGATGGCTGCGGATTTGCCGCCGGACTTGAAGCCGGTGGTGGCGCCCGATTCACCGTCACTGAATCGACATTCAATCCATCCTGCGCGGATTGCAACTTGAACAGCACTCCCGACCTTGAAGAAATTGTCATGGGCACCGTCGCCGATAGTAACCGCAACTCAATCCCCGACACCTGTGAATGCATCGGCGATATCGATTTAAACGGCGCCACCAGTGGCAGCGACCTTGGCATCATGTTGGCGTACTGGGGATCGGTCACAACCGAATCCTTGTCACTCGCCAGCGACCTGAACGCTGATGGTTTCGTAAATGGTGCAGACCTTGGCACCTTGTTGGCCCATTGGGGAGCCTGCCAGGGTTAACGCTGCGCACGGTCATCATTCCATAATTCCCACACGAACTTCCGCCGCCCCCGGGCGGCGGTTTCGTTTCGTCCCCCATGATGTCGCCCGTACGCTACGGACATGCGATTCGACCAGAATGTCTGGCTCGGCATGCCCGTCATTGAACGGATGGGCTACACGATGACCTGCATTCTTGATCGTGCGCGGCGCTTCTCTGACACCCTGCGTGCCGCAAACATTCCATTTGCTGTCTGCGGCGGACTCAGCGTCATGGCTTGGGTCGAAACACGCGACCCGGGCTGCGCGCGTTCGACGAAAGATGTCGACGTCCTCATGCGCCGCGCCGAATTGCGCGAGCGATTCGACCGCGCGTACAACGAAGCGGAGCGACATTACGGCGGGTCGGCGCACTGAACGCGACCCAACAACGGCTACTAATCACGCCTTCAAAAGTGATTGGAGCAGTTCCTCAAATGCCCGCAGGAACGTCGGTAGTTCCCCGTAAATCGACTGCGCCATCGAAGCCCGGTACAGGTGGACCGTGTCGTTCCTGGTCCGCACGATTCGGTCCCACATGACCTCATCGCTAATCCATCCGGCTCGGTGCGCAAATCCAAAGGCTGCTCGTGGACTCACGACGTCCACTCCATCCCGAGCAGCAATCGCCTGGATCAATTTCCACGCGACCTCATAGGAGAGGTTGAAATGGAGCAACGATGAATCACGCGCAAAGCGCTCGTTTGAATGCGCAAGTGATTCAGAAAGGGCACCAACAACACGCTCAAGGTCTGCGCGCAATAATTGAATTCGCTCGTCTTGTGAAGCGCCTGTCATGCAAGTTCCCTCATGTTTGTGCGTGCAACGCGCACAAAGTCCTGGTCTGCGCGCGAGAAGTCCACTAGGTCGATATGCCGAATAGTCGGTAGCTCCTCAACCGCGTGGCGAAGTTCATCAATGATTGAGGCAGGAGTGTTGGTAGTGGCCTCAAAGCCAATATCAAGGTCTGACCCAGGGCGCTGCGTGCCGGCCGCGAATGACCCAAAGAGGAACACCCGTAGACCCCGCCCGGAGAACCGGCGACCAAGATCACAGAGCGCCGACCACACTGCGGGATTCAGGAATCGTGGAGATTCGCCCGTGGACATCATGGGAGAAGTGTAGTGCGATGGGCTGGCGCGCTCGCTACCCTTCCAAAGATGCAGGTGGACCACTTCCCAAGCACCCATGCCACCTGGATCGACGCGCAGTTGACTATCGCTGAGCGCGCAGGCCCACATACGGAAGACGGCCAATCCGCGCGGCGCGCACTGCAACAACACTTGATGCAGCGCTACCACGAGCCCTTGCGCGCGTACGTGCGCGGGAGCAGTATGCGCCAGCTTGGTGACGCAGACGAACTTGTGGGTGGCTTTTTTGCAGACCGCGTAGGAGCGCACGGATTCCTGACTGATTGGCGTAACAGCCGCATACCGCTACGACGATGGTTGATGAACGGCATCAGTTTCTATGGTCGTGGCGTCATACGAGATCGAGCACGAGACCGGCTTCGACAATTCGATGATGGTGGAAGCGCTGAGCTTGCCGCCGGCGGCGACGGTTCCGCAACACATGCCAGCAATACTGAAGATCGGCTCGTCGATGAACACAACGCGGTACGCGCGTTCGATGAGGCGTGGGCGCTCGAAGTTCTCAATGCCGCGCACGAATTGGTACACGCCGATCTCGCGGAGCGCGGCAAGTTGGAGGAGTACGAAGTCTTCCGTCGCCACGTGATCGATGGTGTGGAGTACGCGGTGATTGGTACCAACCTTGGTCTCACCAGACAGCAATGCGCGAACATGGTGCGGCGTGTCAGTGATCGCATCCGCGAAGCGCTGCGCGAGGTGGTGCGTGGTGAAGGCGTCGTGCAGGAAGATGTGGAACGCACCGTGCGCGAGGTTGAGGAATTGCTGGGCGGTGGATAAGCCGGTGCATGCGCGCGGGTTTGGTGGATTGCTCTCGCGGATGCAGGCGCAACGCAAGTCAAAGCCAACGACGGAGCAATTGCCAAGGATCGACCGGGCGGGAGCGCGAAGGCTGATTGCTTCGGCGGGGCCAGATGTGGGTCGTGAGGGCGGTCAGCAGTGGGGTGGCGCCGCCCGCTCGTGGTTTATAAAAACATCATCTTGGCACGCGATAGTGGTGTATGGGGCCGTCCTTGCGGGAGTGATGACTGCTTCACTGGAAGGCCCGCAGCATGCATGGTCGTCTGGTGGATTGCTCGTATCACCGCCCGATTCCGGAGCGGGCAGTAAGGAGTTCACCATGATGAAGAAAATGAGCGCGGCTGGTGTTGCGGCGGTAATGATTGCATCGCAAACAATGGCCGGGGATGCCGTGCAATGGCGCGTGGAGGATGGGGGGAATGGGCATTGGTATCAGCGAGTCACCCGTGAATCACGCTCATGGTCAACCCTTCGCGAATTCGCCGAGAGAGACGGCGGACATCTCGCCACATTGACTTCACCACCGGAGATGAACTTTCTTGTGAACAAAGTTCTCTCGGGCAATTTTTGCTTCATCGGTGGATTCCAACTATCCACAGGGTCTGAACCTGCTAGCGATTGGCAGTGGGTGACGGGCGAATTAGTTACATGGACCAATTGGGCGGTCGGTGAGCCAAACAACTACCAGCCGTCTGTTGATGAAGACGTAATGGCTATCTGGGGAGATGGCTTGTGGGCTGATGTAAACGAGGCGGCGTACTTAACCAATTGCCAACATGCCATCATCGAATGGTCCGCCGACTGCAACAACGACGGCATCGTCGACTACAGCCAATGCCAGGACGGCTCGTTGCCTGATGCCAACACTAACAATATCCCAGACTGCTGTGAGCAGGGTGTTTCGTGCAACAATGTTGATCCCTGCGCAAGCCAAACTGTCCTGCTTGTAGATGACTTCGAAGCACCCGCGCTAGATTCACTCAAGTGGGATGTGCGGCTTCCGTATGCGTGCTCGCTCGTTCAACAAGGCGGCGGCGAGGTGTTGATGCAGGCTCGTGGACATTTGGTGACCCGCGGTGAGTTTTCTCCTCGCTCAGGAGCTATTCGCCTTGAGTACACGTTTCGGTACATCGCTGGTGGTGAAGGATTTGAAGTCAGCATGCTCACGAATGACGATATCAGTGGCACCTGTTGCTCACAGCCAAACAACGGGCTCGTATTCGCGTTGATATCTTTTGAAGTACCAACCATGGCATTTGTGATTGGATCTGCGAATCTGCAAATCACGAACGTCGTCCGCAGTGGTTCTATCGCCGTGCTGGCTGGTGATACGTTTCACGTAGAACTTGAGCTTACAAGTACCGCTATCCATGCTGTTGTTCACAAGGAGGGTAGCCCGGTCGAGTCGATGACTGTTTCTGCAACTTGGGCGGGTACTCCGCTTGGAACAAAGGTTGCTTTCTTTGATCGTGAGTTCTGTGACGCGCGCTCCGCTATTACCAACGTGAGGATCTCTCGCTCTGGACTCATTGGAGATGATTGTGACACTAACGGAATATCTGACGCCTGCGAGATCGCCAGTGGTGCTCCCGACATCAACCACAACAACATCCCCGACACCTGCGAATGCATCGGCGACATCGACGTCGACGGCATCATCAACGGTGGCGATCTTGGCACGTTGCTTGCGTACTGGGGCCCAACAACCAGCGCCGCGACATCGATCGCCTGCGACCTCAACGTCGACGGCGTGGTGAGCGGGTCCGACCTCGGCATTCTGCTGGCGTACTGGGGGCCGTGTAGCAACTAACGCATCACGCTTCCACAATTCTGCAATTCCAACACGAACTTCCGCCGCCTCCGGGCGGCGGTTTCAATTTGGCGGAGATGATCGTGGCACGTAACCTTCAGGCATGCGATTCAACCAGACGGTCTGGGAAAGCTTGCCTGGCATCATTGCGGCGGGCTATATGCAGCAACTTCTTCACAGTCGCGCCGAGCGCTTTACAGCGGCGTTGGATGCGGCTGGCATTCCCTACGCAGTTTGTGGCGGGATGGCAGTCATCGCGTGGGTGACCAACGCCAATCCTGATTACGTCCGCAACACAAAGGATGTCGACGTCTGCCTTCGCCGCGCCGACCTTGCACGAACGATCGATGCGGTCCGCGCGCGTGAATTCCAGTTTGTGGAAGTCAATGGCATTCCGATGTTCCTTGATGGCCCAGACGGCACACCAAAGCACGCCATTCACATTGTCATCGCTGGCGAATCTGCTTCTAAGTGGACTGCCGAGCCTGTGCCAGACATTGGTCCTGGCATTCGCGATCCGGCATTCCCATGGGCGAGATCTGAACTTGGACTGTTACTCACCATGAAGCTCATTGCGAATCGAACCCACGACCGCGTCCACATCGCCGACCTCTGGCGCGCAAAGGCCATTGATCGATCATGGACAGCACACGTGCCAGAATCGCTTCGTGATCGCCTCAGTGAGTGGATCGACGCGGCTGAGCGTGAGTATGGTGATTCGCCGCATTAAATTTGTTGCGTTGTGGGCACGCCAATAGACACTCGCGCCTGATCTCGGTGTCACTCAACTTCAGCCAATCGCATCGACCGACGGATCCTCCGGCCTCCGCCGTGGTGGAATCTGAAGGCCTGGCATCGTGCCGCCCATGCGGATCAGGCGTATTGCTGTCTCTTGCTGGGAGAATCGCTTGAGCACCTCTGGGAGGAGCTCCTGCACATCCTCGATCCCCGTCAACCTCCGGGCGCGATCGATATCCTGTTCGTCCAGTTGTATGTTGACCTGCATGATCATCAGTGTATTCCTGGGTGCGCTGCACCATGAGTAGTTTCGTGGACACCCCGCTACGCTGTAGCACCATGCCGGTGGACCACTTCCCAAGCACGCACGCCACTTGGATCGATGCGCAGCTCACCATCGTGGAGCGCGCGGGTGTACACACAGAACACGGCCAATCTGCCCAGCATGCGCTGCGGCAGTACTTGATGCAGCGCTACCACTCCGCTCTGCGTGCGTATGTCACCAGGAGCAGCCTTCGCTCCATAACTGAGCCCGACGACTTGATAGGTGGTTTCTTCGCTGAACGAGCATGTAAATCTGATTTTCTAAACTCATGGCGCCAGAGCGGGCTACCACTTCGGCGCTGGATGATGACTGGGATCAATCTCTACGGAAAGAGCATCATTCGCAATCAGACGCGCGATCGATTGCGTTCTGCTGACAACATTGATCTGGAAAATGGCGGACTAACCGACGAATCATCCGCGGAGCAGGCCTTCGAACGCGCGTGGGCGCTCGCTGTTCTGAATGCTGCGCTTTTGCGAGTTCACGCCGATCTTGCAGCCGCGTCAAGGTTGGAAGATTTCTGGATCTTCCGTCGGCGCGTCATTCAAGGCGAAAGTTATGACTCGATCGCGCCATCGGTTGGTCGCAGTCCACAGCAGTGCGCGGGGGCCACGCGGCTTGTGACCGACCGCTTACGTGAAGCGCTTCGTAGTGCCTTGAGCGAAGAGGGTGTCTCTGACAGAGATATTGGGGTATCAATAACAGACGTGTATCGCGCGTTCGGAATCAACAAGCGTGTCGACGATCAGAATTAATACATGATTGATGATCCGGGAAGTATTCAGCGCATGCGCTCGATTGCCGCGCATTGTCTGTTGTGGATGAATGATTCACATCGCGTGCACGAAACCAAAGAATCGGTCGTGGTAGACCAAAATATCTACTGGGAGGAGATTGGCGATCCTGAGGCAGTCCGTGTGCTTTATGCCCTTGTTGATCATGGGCAGGCGGAAATCCATCCCGACAAAGATCGCGACGAACGTGCGGCGCAAATGCGCGGCCGCCGCATCATTGGTGCCACTGTTATTGGTGTGTGTATTGCTTCCCTAGCGACAATTGTCTTGAAATCCGAGCACAATGCCCCGCAGCCACTGCACACTCGCGCATCACTCGGTGGCACCAACAGCTCGCGCGACGCGACGTTCGCACGCGTGGGTATTCCAGGCGGTGACAGACAGGACTATGACGTGAATCGGTCTATTACATCAATGTTGTTAGTGGCAGGGATGAGTACAAACTGTCCGGTTAGCGCTGGTGAAACTACAAACCTTGGCTTCATTCGTTTCTCTGAACTTACAGACACTGTTTCGCTTTCTGAATCAGCACAGTATCTGAGTGAATCAACGCATGAGTTTCGAATTCGGTTTATCAACAGTGAACAAGCCGTGGATGCGCGTCTTTGGTCTGAGCAAAATGGTGCGGACACTGACAAGTGTGTTGGATTTGGAACATATTACGAACCGACCTACAACGTATATTTTGGCCAGTGCTGTCAAGCTCCACTTCACCACACCGGTGTCCAAAGTGTTCTTAATGGACAGTGGCACCATGTCGCGCTTGTTCGTACACCGACCCTGTTTCGTGCATACATTGATGGAATTCTCATCAATGAACAAGATTCTTCGGGACAACCTGGTGCGTGTGGTGGGAAGTGTCCGCGCTCGCTTGGGGCGTTTCGATACTCATACCTCGGTTCGCTAACAGTTCCATCAGTCATTGCTGATGTTGATTGGATCCGGATATCCAATACTGCGAGATATCAAGGTTCCGAATTTCAGACACCAAGCGAGTCTGGGGTGCAGAACGACGACTCAACATTGCTGCTTTATCGATTCAATGAATTGGGTGCTGTGAGTATTGTGAGTGAGGCTGGCAATATCGTCGGTGTATTTGGGGATGGATTCCCAGGAGCCACCATGCCGATTATTGTCGAGCACTGTGTTGGGGATGTAACTGGCAACGGTAATGTCGGTGGTGATGATCTCGGGGTGATGCTTTCACAGTGGGGCGATGTATCCCCAACGACAACCACTGACTTCAATAATGATGGGTACGTAAACGGGGCTGACATTGGCTACCTGCTCAACGGGTGGGGTGAGTGCCCGCAATAAGGCGCGGTGGTCCGTGGCATAGACTGATGGCTGTATTGATTAATTGCGATTATTGGTCTGTATCCATTGTTGGATGATTGGCCCATTCATGTGGTACGGGCTTCGCGGTACGCGGTTTAATCCCATCCGTGTCCACCGACCACTTCCCCAGCACCCACGCCACGTGGATCGACGCGCAACTCACCATCGCCGAAGACGGCGAGCGTGCCGCGAGTACCGGTGATCTCGCTGGAATGCCCCGCGCTCACGGAGCTCGCGCCGCATTGCGTCGTCATGTGATGGAGCGGTACACGCAAGCACTCAGCGCGTATGTCTCCGCCAGTGGTTTGCGCGACTCGGGCGAGCGCGATGAGTTGGTCTCTGGTTTCTATGTCGGACCCATGGCTGATGACGCGTTCTTTGCGCGCTGGCGTGGTAGCGGGATGCCCCTTCGCCGGTGGCTCATGAATGCCATGAGTTTCCACTGCCGCAGCGTGCGCAGAGATGTGACGCGCGAGCGTGGGCGCATGTCCACTGACGGTCCAATAGAGCTCCGCGCTGCTGAGAATGCCAGTCAAGACGCGGCGGCGGCGTTTGATCGTGCGTGGGCTTTGGCGATTGTGAATGAGTCGTATGCGCGTGTGCAGGCTGAGCTTGTCGATCGCGGCCGCGAACATGATGATGCCATTCTGCGCATGCACTTGATTGACGGCATGCCGTATGAGGACGTCGCGCGCGCGATCGGGCTATCGCGTACGGAGTGCTTCAACGCCACTCGTCGAGTTGCAGCGGCGGTGCGCGAATCGGTCAAAGAGATCCTCCGCGAGGAAGGCGTGCCGAACTCTGAACTCGAGCAGGCGGTTGCTGAAGTACTTCGGCTTGTCGACGGGGAGTGACTGTGCGAGACAAAGTGTGCCGAACCGAGATTCCGTGGAATTCGCAACGAACGCGCGTGCGATTGGTGGCTTCGTGCGGTGGATGACAAGGGACATTGATAGCCAACAAACGGATCGACCAGCAAGAGTGCCGCTTTCGGGCGCGCAGGCGGCGGCGTTGTTGCGGATCGGCGGGGAGCCAATGTGTGAGGCTGAGCGAGCGGATGGCGTGATTGTCGGCGCGGCCGCCCAGGGAAGGGTCGCTCCCCAAGCCCCCGCCGGACGCACGGCGGGCAGGATCACCCTTGCTGTCCTGGGCCTGGCGGGGTTCTCGGTACTTGTTCAGGTCAATTCCGAGCAAGTCCCACCGAATGCGCCGCAATCCAGCGGCTTAGTGGGACGAGCGCCAGATACCGGCGCGAGCCACATTCACGACACACTCCAGGGACACCACAAGATGTTGAACAAGATCACAGGCGTCACCGCAGCAGCGGTGGTTGGAATTGCAGCGACGGTCGCGGGGGCGCAGAGTGGCGCGGTGCAGTGGAAGGTGGAGGATGGGGGGAATGGGCATTGGTACAAGCTTCAACTGACTGGTCCGGTGACATGGGGCAATGCCCGAACATTGGCGGAATCCGTAGGTGGACATCTCGCAACTTCTACAAGTGATAGTGAAAATTCACTTCTTGTGAGCTTGGCGCAAAGACCTGATGCGTGGATCAATGATGACTACGGCAACACTGGTGGTCCATACCTTGGCGGCTACCAACCGGATGGCTCCGACGCTAGTTCCGCATGGAAGTGGGTGACGGGAGAGCCGTGGAACTGGACGGGGTGGGCCGCGGGAGAGCCAAACAACGGATTCCAACCAGGGGTCTTGGTGACGGCATTGCTGGGCTACCAACCCGCTGGTGCAAACTATAGAGGTTGGGCTGACGCCTATGCAGATGGAACTTCGCCGCTCGACCCTGTTCAGTATCCCCTTTTGATCAGCTGTCTCGTCGAATGGGAAGCTGATTGCAATAGTGACGGCATCGTCGACTACGGTCAATGCCTCAACGGCACGCTTGCCGACTACAACAGCAACAACATCCCCGATCGCTGCGAGCGTGGCGAGGCGTGTGTCGTAGGTAACTATCCGGTGCAGTGGCAATCATCTGATAGTGGCAACGGGCATTGGTACCGATTCAACCCAACTCACGTGAACTGGGAAGTCACTCGATCGGCCGCGATGGCGGCGGGCGGGAACTTAGCTTGCATCGGTAGTCAGTCGGAGAATTCATTTGTGCGCAACCTGATTCCGACGGGGGACGCTGGTTACCTTGGCGCGATTCGAACCTCAAATGGATCGCCTGGGTGGCAGTGGGTGTCTGGTGATGTGTGGAATTACACGAACTGGAATCCCGGCGAACCAAACGGGGTAACCGTGGGGGAAGTTGTTTGGCTCGAGCGTGATTCGGGTGGATGGAATGATCACGCGCAGGCGAATAGCATTCAGGGTTCCATCATCGAATGGTCCGCCGACTGCAACAACGACAACATCGTCGACTACGGCCAGATCCTTCAGGGTCAACTGACCGACTCCAACACCAACGGCATCCCCGACATCTGCGAGCAACCACAGTGCCAAGACGCCGACATCACCAACAACCAGATCATTGACGGCGCGGATCTTGGTGCCATGCTCGCGTTCTGGGGACCCGTCAACCCCGTCCTGCCGCAAGCTGACATCAACCGCGATGGTGACGTCAATGGTGCAGACCTTGGCATTGTCCTTTCGCTCTGGGGACCATGCCCATAAGCGCAGTCCCACACCATCTGGCGCCTGAACTATTCTCCGCGCCCCGGTGGAAACAGATCACTTCCCAAGCACTCACGCCACGTGGATCGACGCGCAGTTAACAATCGCTGAGCGTGGTGACGTGGATCCAGCGCATCCGATGAACGCCCGTGCGGCCGCCTCCGCGCGTGCTGGTCTGCGGCGACACCTCATGGAGCGCTACTACGACGCGCTGCGAATCTATGTGCGGACAAGCGCGCTGGTTCGACTTGGTGAGCCAGAGGAAATCGTTGCGGAGTTCTTCGTCCGGGCGGTCGATGCTCCGGATTTCCTGCGGCGCTGGCGCGATTCAAAGATGCCACTGCGTCGATGGATGATGAACGCCATGGCATTTCATTGCCGAGGTGAACTGCGCGATCAGAATCGGTCGCGCGGTCGAATAGTGGGTGGCGATGGCCTAAATACACTGAAATCAGACGCTGTGGATCCAGCGCGCGCCTTCGACCATGCGTGGGCTGTGGCGCTCGCAAACGAAGCGATGTCTATCGCTATTGCTGACGCCGATGAGCGTGGTCGGCCAAACGATGTGCTGGCATTTCGCTTGCATGTCATTGATGGGATGCCATATCGATCTATCGCCGCGCAGCTTTCCATCACTGTTGCGCAAGCGGAACACGCCGCACGCCGGGTGAGTGACCGCATGCGCGAAGCCGTGCGCGAAATTTTGCGCGGAGAAGGTGTGCTTCCAAATGCGATGGATGCCGCTGTCGCCGAGGTGCTACTACTTGTTAACGAGGCTGCGGGTGAGCCATGACCGACCGTCCCCGGGTCACTGATCATTCGGCGTGCGCACAGGTCGGTGCTCGACCACTTCGCTGGTCGGCAGTGGTGGTGTCGCGCGGGCTCCGGGCTAGCGCGGTGAATACACCCCACACGCGCTCGACTCACACAAAGCCTGCGGCAGCTGTGTGTGCAATCCTTGGAGCCTCCCTCCTTGCTGTTGGGGCGGTTCTTATGAAACCCATCGAATCTTCAGGGATTTCCGCGCGGATTAACGGCGCGAACGGCTCTATTGACCCTCACCAGGAGTCAAACATGAAGACGTCGCACGCATTCCGGACAGCAGGCGCCCTTGGCGCACTCGCCGTGACACAGATCGCACTCGTTTCCGGGGCGAGCGCGCAGTCGTCGGCCGTGCAGTGGCGTGTGGAGGATGGGGGGAATGGGCATTGGTATGAGCTTGTGGCTATTCCTGGAGAAGGGGTAAACAGAATTCCTTGGGGTCTTGCACGGACCCGATCTGAAGAGATGGGTGGATACCTCGCAACCATTAACGTTCCTGAAGAGTCTGCATTCATCTGGTCGAATTTCAATGATCGCTTTATTGATGCGGTCTGGGGATCAGGTTCTTGGCTCGGCGGATATCGCGTAAGTGGACAGACATTCGCTTGGGTTACTGATGAACCGTATTCATGTGATTCCATGCCGTGTGGGCAGCCGTGTGAGGGTGGGGGGGAGAATGCGCTCTATACAGGGATTACGACTGGCCCAAATATCTGCGTTGACTATCACTACGACTCATTTCAAGGTGGCAAGTCTATTTATCTTGTTGAGTTCGACGCCGACTGCAACAGCGATGGCATCATTGACTACGGCCAATGCCTCGACGGTTCCCTCCCCGACACCAACAGCAACAACATCCCTGATTGCTGCGAACAAGGCATTCCATGCTCGGCTTGTTACGCCTATGACCTCAACCCCACCGGCATTGTCGATGGTGCAGACCTTGGCGCACTTCTCGCCTTCTGGGGTCCGGTGAGCCCGGCGTTCCCGCGCGCCGACATCAACCGCGACGGCAACGTGAACGGCGCCGACCTTGGCCTCCTGCTTGCAAACTGGGGCCCGTGCGGACAGTAACAGTAACGGTCGGTATCTCCATCAACCCATCACTGTAAAAGACTCCCTTGCGGCGCAGCACCTATTGAGGCGCTGGAATCGCCGCGGGGGATTTCTCTACCGACACAGGCGCCACGGCCGCCGGCGCTGCCGGCACCTCCGCCGACTCACGCCCCGGCATGTCATTCCTCGCATTGTTCCCAACAAACGCCGCCACCGCCAAGATGAACGCGGCGCTAATCAATCGGCCGTAACGCTTCATGAAGTGCTCGAACGATTCCTTGATGCGCGCGGATACCCCTGGATGCACCGTCTCCACGACCGCAGGAATAAGCCCAGGGATCAACGCGATCACCGCGAACATCACAATGCCGATCACTCGCTCGCTTGATTCTGAAACTTGCAGCGCCTCGTGACCGGCGGCCGTCACGATCGGAAAGATCTTGGGGTGCAAACCATCGCAAGCAAACCCAAGGAGCCCCCAACGAATGGCGCGTTCGGTAGTTGAAACATCAATAGTGCCATCAAAGCGCTTGGTGATCGCTGGGAATTTCAACTTGAACCAATGCACGAGCCGGTGCTTGAGACTGTGCTCTTTTTGCTCGGCGGTCTTCTCGATAGGCGCATTCCTGATGGCATTCACCAGCCGATACATGCCAACAACAAACAATGCGGACGCAATCGTTGCGCGCACCGTAAAGCCAACCCAGGTCCCCTGGTGGTGTTCCTCTGGCATGCTGCCGTGCGTCTGCGCAAGCAAGAATCCAATGACCAGCGCAAACGCCAGACCGATGATCGTTCCAATCCCGAACGCCCACGCGAATGTGCGTGGTCGATGGCGATCACTTGCGGCGACAAGTCCAAGAACGGTGATCTCTGGGGAAAGGAGCACGGCTACTCCAAGTGATGCAAGAATGGCGTAGTAGTTGTTCATGGTGATTCGATAGTGTTTAGTGGATGTGTAACGTTGCGCGCGCTTACGACTTACTCAGGAATGCCGTGATTTTCGCACGAGCCTCTGGTGTGTGACGCAACCGAACAAGGTGTGCGCGCTCTGCCGCAACTGCTTCGTCCCAACCGCGCGTGTAGCCAATGTGAACACAATCAAAGCACGCGTCGGCGTGCGGGCTTGGGGGTACCGCAGCACGCGCTGAGGCCAAAGCTGCTTCCATACGCGCGGCGTCCTGTGGCGAAATGGCCTGCCGGGGCGCCTGTTTGCCTGCAAACACCGGCGTGGTGGCTGGTGCAGCATGTTGCGCGCGGATCCATCGCTTCGCTTCGTCAATCATCTGTGCCTGGGTGCTTCCTGCAGGCAAGACGCACGCAAAGAGCCCCGTCGGAACATCAGCACACTTCCACGGCGCGCCATTCGCGGTAGCAACCATGGCCGCCTTTGGGTCAATCCGAGCTGGCAACATCTGTGTTCCACCCCAACCTGGGCAAATGCATAAGCCACACTCGGGTAAGCCAACCATCCACGGCTTCTCGCCTTCCACTGGAAGCGTGCCAACAAGCGCATCGCAATGCATGGCAAGTTCAAGGCCGCCACCAAGCGCCGCTTTGTGAATCACCGCCACACTTGGAACACCAAGCGCAGGGATTGCCGCAAATGCCGCGCCGCCGTGTTGTAGATAGGTGTGCAACGCTGCGTCATCCAGCGCATCAATCTCCGCTAGGTCTGCCCCGGCAACAAAGACGCGCGTACTCGCTGAAGCAAGCACAAGCCCCGTGCAACCATCAAGCGCAATCTGCGCACATGCAGCACTGATCGCACCAATCAGCCACGCATCAAGCACCACTACGCCGCCACGCGGTTTCGCTGGATTTGGCTCAAGCCAAAGCGTCACAATTCCGTCGGTGTCACGATCGATTCGGAGGGGTGTGGACATCTCGGAGAGAGTACGGAAAATCAGGTTTGGCGTCTCAATCTGGGTGACTGCCAACTGCCCGAACTACTTTGCGCCAAACACCTTCCGTAGCCGCTGTTGAGCCTCGTCGCCCGCAATAATCTCTGCGCTCAATTCCGCGGCTTTATCAAGCACGGCATCATCATTTGACCCATCAAGTTCATTGAGCCAACGCTTGGTGGTGGCGATTGCTTCTGGACCACCAGCGCGGAGGCGCTTGGCTAACTCGGCAACCGTGGCGTCCAATTGATCATGGGCGCAGATATGGGTAGCAATTCCGGCCTCAAAGCCCTGTTGCCCACTCATGGTTCCACCCGCAAGCAGCATGGCACGAGCCCGCCCGGCGCCGATCTTCTTGATCAGCCAAGGCGCCACAACCGCTGGGCAGATTCCAAGATCGACTTCTGGATATCCAACCTTCGACTCCGGATGTGTCACCGCAAAGTCTGTCACCACCATGAGTCCACAACCACCACCAATCGCTGCACCTTGCACGCGCGTGATGGTTGGAATATGGAGACGCCGAATAATGCGGCTCACGCGCGAAAGGCCGCGAAGCATTTCACCCATCGCGGCGGGGTCATCAATGACGCCACGCAGGTCCATACCGGCACAGAACACTTTGCCGGCCCCAGCAAGAACAAGCACACGAATGTCACCCTTTGACGCACAACGAGGAGTGATGATGTCGAGCGCCGCGCCCATGGCATCAATGAGTGCGTGACTCAGCGCGTTGGCCTTGTCACCACGATTCAAGGTGATGGTTGCTACGTGGTCGTTAACCGTGAGTGCAACAAGATCGGTGTTAGTGTTGGTCTCGGTCATAGGTAAATCGCAAATATCGTCGTGTTGGTAACTGGACGTTCTTTAAGTAGCGGATGGATGCCAAACCGTCTTTATCTCCACAAACGGTGCCAATCGTCGGGGATTTGTCCAACGATCGGTGTCCGAAAAGTCCTCGTCTTTGGAGAGAATCTGCACCCGCTTGAGATTCTCCGCCGCGCCAGCGCGCAAGGTGGCGGCAATCGATTCGTCCGCAATGGCATGCACCGAATCCACGTCGCGATGACTTGCAATCCAGCCAGCCAACTCCTTGGCATCACCAGTGATGACATTGAGAACGCCCGGCGGAATGTCCGCTGTTGGTGCAATCTCGGCAACCAAGAGCGCCGCCAGTGGGTGCTCTGTGTGCGCAACAGCCACCACCGAATTGCCAGTGCATAGTGGTGGCAACACAAGTGACATAAACCCAAGCAATGAATATTGATCTGCTACACCCTGCACCGCGACACACACGCCGCTTGGTTCTGGCATGCTGAAATTGTGATACGGGCCAGCAACCGGATTGCGTGAGCCAAGGACCATTGGAAACTTGTCACACCAACCAGCCCAACTCACGGTTCGATCAATTGACGCGCTGACCTCTGTGTCTGCCTTCTTCTTTGAAACGCCAGACGTGCTACGCAGCGCGTCTGACAACTCCGCGCGTCGACCCTCGAGCATCTCCGCAAGTCGGTAGATGATTTGGCTCCGAAGGTATGCCGTGCTACCGCTCCACCTAGGAAAGGCGCCACGTGCTGCTTCAACGCCTTCTCGCAAATCCTTACGGCTTGCGTGTGAAAGATGTGCCAACAACTCACCTTTTTTATTGTGAAGCGGCAGTGTTCGTCCACTTTCTGAGCGTGGAAAACTGCCGTTTATGAACAGTTTCCAGGTCTTCAGTACGGCCAGTCGTTCGTGATCACTCATGTTTCAAATCCTTGTAGCGGTTGTGATGATGGTTGCAAACCAACGCGTCACTCTGACAGGTATGCCGCAAGGCCTTGCATACCACCCTCGCGTCCAAAGCCACTTTCCTTGAAGCCACCAAATGGACTGGTTGCATCAAACTGGTTGTATGTGTTGCACCACACAACGCCCGCCTGCAGGCGCCGCGCCACGTCAAACATCTTGCTGCCCTTCTCGGTCCAAATTCCCGCCGCCAACCCGTAGGGCGAGTTGTTCGCGCGGCTGATCGCTTCTTCAGGAGTGCGGAAACTCATCACTGCCAGCACTGGTCCAAATATCTCTTCACGCGCTACCACGTGGGCTGGTTGAACACCCGTCATGAATGTTGGGCGGCACCAGTAGCCCTTGGTTGGGAGGGTCTGGTGATTTGGTTGACACACCGTGCATCCCTCACGACTGCCCTCCGCGATGTAACCCTCGATGATCGCCAGTTGTTGCTTGCTATTAATAGCGCCGATATCGGTGTTCTTATCAAGTGGGTTGCCAACACGAAGCGTCTTCATGCGCATTTCTAACTTGCGCGTGACTTCAGGCAAGATTGACTCCTCTACAAAGAGCCGGCTTCCTGCACAACACACATGGCCCTGGTTAAACCAAATCCCCTGCACGATGCCCTCGATCGCCTGGTCAATCGCCGCGTCTGCAAAGATGATGTTTGCGCTTTTTCCACCTAATTCAAGCGTTAATCTGGTGCCGCGTTTGGCGCATGCTTGGGCGATTTGTTTACCAACCTCAGTACTTCCGGTGAAGGCAATCTTGTCAACACCCGCATGGTCAACCAGCGCTTTACCAGTTGCACCGGCGCCGGTGACAATGTTCACCACACCGGGTGGAAGATCGCACTCTTGCAGAATCTCCGCCAAGCGTATGGCGGTCAGTGATGTTGTCTCGGCTGGCTTAAGTACCACGGTGTTTCCACACGCGAGTGCTGGTGCCAATTTCCACGCCGCCATGAGTAACGGGAAGTTCCATGGAATGATCTGGCCACACACGCCAACTGGTCGCGGCTCGCGGGTGCCTGGCATGGCGTATCGAAGCTTGTCGCACCAGCCCGCGTGATGAAAGAAGTGTTGAGCGGCAAGCGGGATGTCAACATCGCGGCTCTCTTTGATGGGCTTGCCGCCATCCATTGATTCTAGAATTGCCAACTCACGGGCGCGTTCTTGGATTCTTCGCGCAATTCGATAGAGGTACTTGGCGCGCTCACTGGCTGGAAGCTTTCCCCATGGTTTCAATGCTTTGCGCGCCGCAATCACCGCTGCATCAACATCCGCTGCATCGCCATCTGCAATGTTCGAAAGGATCGCCTCGGTGGCTGGATTAATAGTGGCGAAGCGCTTCTTGGAATGCGGCTCAATGAACTTCCCACCCACATACAGTTGGGTCTGGTCTGGAATCACCACAGGGGTTGTTTCGGGCGCTGGGCTGTATTCCCAGGTCGTTACGGGGGGGTTTCCGGTGGGTGCATCGGCCATGAATTGATCGTACTTTGCCTGCCGCGCCAACCTGTTTCTGGTTGCGGAATGTCGTCGCACGATTGGAGCCTCAAGTGGATGAATCGGTGAGTCCCCATCGTGCGAATACTGCCTTGAGAATCCCATGATCATTACCACGCTTGCCTTCCTCGCTTCTGCATTTCAACCCTTTGGCGACACAGCCGCTGCCGGGAAAACCGCCCCAGGCGCCGCGCCAACAACCACGCGACCAGAGGGTGCGCCCGCTCCGGGAGGCACACTGCGTGTGCTGGGCGATGCCTCGGTCAAGCCAGTTCTTGAGAATGGCGAGTACCGCCTGCCAGAACTTGGACTGATGATCGAAGCACCACTGCCCGAGGGCTACCCAGCACCAACACCCCCAGGGATGATTGAGCTGAAGACCTATCCAAGCGTTCGTCGCGCCGAGTACAGCGCCAAAGGGTCGAGCAACTTTGGAATGAACGTTGGATTCTGGCCGCTCTTCAACCACATTAAGAGCCGCGAGATTGCCATGACGAGTCCAGTAGAAATGGACTACAAGCCAACTGGTGAGCGCACCCCACTTGCACCAATGCAAGACGCAGAGGGCTCGTGGACCATGAGTTTCTTGTATCGCAAGGCTGACCTTGGCCCAACCGGCGCGGATGGTCGAATCAAGGTTGTTGATACTCCCGAAATGACTGTGCTTTCCATTGGTATGCGTGGCGCCTATGGAATGGGCACCGTGAATTCTGGAATGGACGCGCTCTCCAAGTGGCTTATGGCGCAGTCACAGTGGGAAGCGATTGGAGATCCGCGTGGTTTGAATTACAACGGCCCACAAGTTTCCATGAAGAACAAGTGGAGCGAAGTGCAGATTGTTGTTCGACGCCTGTCGGCTACTGCATCGCCTGCGACACCAGCCGCGCCAGTCGCACCGGCAGCCCCAGTCAATCCACCAGCAACCGTGGCGCAACCCCACCCATGAGTGGACCGCGCGATCGCTTTGCGTAAACAATCACCACCACGCCAATGGCAACCATGGCTGCGGAAACCAGCATTGGTAGTGTCACCACCCCAATAGTGAACACCCCACTATCTGGCTCGCGGAACTGCTCGCTGACGTTACGCAAGATGCCGTATGCAATCAGGAATGTGCCCGTTACCACGCCTGCATGTCGTGGTTTCCACCACACAATGACCAGCGCAAGCATGAGCAATGGGCCGTCCGTCAATGCCTGAATGAAATTGTTTGGGTAGCGCGCCGGAACAAGTGCAGCAACATCTTGCATTGCCTGAGCGTTCCCGGCGTACACCATGGCGTACAGGTGCTTTGCAGCCACGTATGCATCGGGTGTTGGTGCCAATTGCAGGGCTTCCTCCGGGTATTTGACGCTCCACCATGGTGGCGCGGCTTGCATGGCGTCCGGCAGGGGTTTGCCCCATAGTTCGCCATTCACCCAATTTGCAAGTCGGCCAAACATCAACCCAGGCGGCGTCATGAATGCTGCTGTGTCAACCAGGCCAAGCGAAGAAATCCCCGCGCGCCGAGCGAACAAGACTGTCACTACCACTACACCAATGATGCCGCCATGGCTTGACATGCCACCACGGTGAATCTCTAAGACGCCCCAGAATGGAACGTCGGTCGAAAATTTCCAAAGAAGAAACTGGTCATAGAGAAACACGTGCCCCAATCGACCACCCAAGACAACCCCGGCGATACACCAGGTCATGTAATCGCCAACAAGTTCCGGCTTCAGTTGTGTTCGCCCAGTCTTTGCCAACCAACGCAGTAGTTGCCACGCGGCAATAAACCCCATGGCGTACGAGATGCCGTACCAACGAACACCAATTGTGTCGGTAAACCGAAGCGCAAATGGCCCCATCGAATGGACGATGCTCTCAGCAATGATGTACACGCTGCGGAGTCTACGGGGCGTACCATCGTGCCGTGCCTACTCCGACGAATGCCAACGGATTACCTGAATTTGCCC